>NZ_JBEOOB010000031.1:0-47915 GCF_040308685.1 Pseudoalteromonas sp. 20-MNA-CIBAN-0454
CGTGATCAACAGAAGCATATTCCATGTATTAATGAGATAGGTAAATACATTAATTAATGGAACGGAGTAACTATAAGGTTATAAATCGCTCAAGTTTTTAGTTGGCCGACCGATATATACTTAATAGCAGTTTGCGATTAAGGATGATCATGATTAACAATGGGTTAAATAACCACTCTAGTTTAGCGACAAAGCAAGTACTGCCAGTTGATAATGCAAACCATACCCTTAGCAGCAAACTGCAACATAGCCCACTCGAAATAGCGCCAAAATTAATACCAGAGTTAGCAACAGAGCTATCACCCAAAATAACGTCCGATTTTCTCAGTCAGTTTAGCGACGAAAAAGTTGCCCAATTACTGCAACAGCAACTTTCGGTGCTGATCACTCCTGCAAAAAAAGCAAATATATCGAGCTACCACTACAGCGCTGAAGAGTTAGCTATACGTACTGTAATAACGAGTCAGCAAGAAGGGCTACTTAAAAATGAGCATAGCGATAAGCTCATACAACGCTTAAATAAATCGGTAACAGATATTCAGGGTGCTTACGCCAACACCAGTGATATTTTATTTAATCTGGGGCAATTAGGGCATCAACAAACATCATTTTTAGCCTCTAGTCAGCAGCGTGTTGAGCGTGCGCTTAACCCTTATATGGAGAGTATTAATCGCAGCAAGCAGGAGGATGACGATAACTACCGCTTTCAATTATCAGTAAAAACCAAAGAAGGCGATATTATTAATATTACCTTTAACTCATCGCAAGGTTATGATGAAAGTGCTGGTAAAACGGCTGATAATTTTAGCCTTAGCTATGAAGTAGAAGGGGATTTGTCAGAGGCTGAGCATCAGGCGCTAACTGAAGTACTTGCAGGTGTAGGTGAAATGGCTGATGAGTTTTTTAAAGTCAGTCAATATGCTAACAGCCGTTATGTGCCGGTAAACCAAGGCGATATGAACTTAGACTTTTTAGCAGATTTTAATCATCAGCAGTTATCTGGTTTTGATGTGTCTTTTTCAACGACCGAAGGTGAGAGCGTTTTATCTACTGAAAACAATCTTGATTTTAGCTACAGCATAGATGAAAGTATGCAGCAGCAAGCGCTGGTATTTAAATCGGATCGCGGCGCTAATAAAATCGACTTTACTTTAGATATGGCAACGGTAGGCGCTAAAGATAACCAGCAAATGCAGCAGTATCTTGCCTCATTAGATAAAAACCTTGAAGATAGCCGCCACAATAGTAGCGACGAGAAAGCGTCTGCATTTGGTAAAAAAGGCGATGCAAATATGCAGCAAGGCTTTGCTTTATTTAAAGGCGCATTTACGAGCATGTCCTCAGCAGCGCAGCGTTATAGCAAGTTAGAGTCACTAGCAACGCAGCAATTTAATGACGGGCGCGCTATGGTTGCCGATTTAGTCGATAACATGATCACGAACGATCCTCGCTATCAAGGGCTTGGCAACAGTACGCAAAATTCTTTAGGGGCGGGTATTTCTAAGTTAGCTGATTTTGATGCAAAATTTGAGTTTGCCATGGACAGAGGCGACTATCAGCCTAAAAGTAACGTTGCGCTAAGCCAAGCCACCGAGCAACAAAAGTCAGGTGAGCTAAAAGGGGTTACGCAAAGTAAAAACGTAAGTAGCCATTTTGACTACCAGAATACCCGGCCCGATTATTACGACAGCGAAGAAAGTTACAATATTAATACCGCCGTTAAAAATAACGAGTTAGTTGGGCTTGACCAATACCAGCAAATAGATATTGATAAAAAAACCTATCAATACAACCAAGATAAATCGCAGTATGAGCTAAAAATGGCACTTACTGAAAAAACCACTAACGAAAGTAACATTCGCCTTATTAACGATATTTGGCTTGAAAACAACGAAAACAGCCACAAAATGGATAAAAAAGAACGTATAAACGAGATTGGTGAGCCAGATGATTTTAAAAATACCAACCATTATTCACATAATAAGTTAGTTACATTAATTGGTGATTTAGACAAATTAGCGCAAGATAAAGATGCAAGACGAGAGTATTTAACGCAGTTATCGCAAGTAAACTTTTTTATGGATAACAATAAATAATGGCTTGATTATAGTAATGCTATTGACTTTCTTTGGTTGTAAAATAGCCATATATCAACTTAACTTATACTCTTAAATCGAGTAAATAAAACACTCACAGTATTAATACAAAAAGGCGCCTTAATGTTTAAAAAATTAGTTTTATTCTTTTTTCTGTGTTTGCCACTGTCCACTTTTGGGGCTACAGCGCCTTATACTGGGGGTATTAGCGCGGCAGATTTACTTGCAGAATATGATAACTTTGCTCAGCAATATAAAAACTTTACCCCTAGCAAACAAGATATTACGCTAATACAAAAATTAAAGGGGAAGGAGTTAACCGTATTATTTGGTACTTGGTGCCATGATAGCGCGCGCGAAGTTCCGCGTTTAATTAAACTGCTTGAACAGTCGAAAGTACAATTAGAGAGTATTAAATTTGTAGCCGTAGGGTACAACAAGCAAGATGCTAGCGGCGTAGCACAGGCTCATAATTTACAATACACACCTACTATTATAGTTAGCCAAAATGGCAAAGAACTAACACGTATGGTTGAAAAACCAGCGGGCACACTTGCGCAAGATCTTACAAAAAACCTACCTTAATAATCGAGTGGGCTTGCAGGTTAAAGGCGCTGAGTAATGTTCAGCGCCACAGACATCAAATAACGGACTTTTGCTGTGCAATCCATTCATTTATTACCGCTTCTAACACCGCCATTGGCAGTGAACCTTGGCCGATAACAGTGTCGTGAAACTGGCGTATATCAAACTTAGCACCTAGCTCTTTTTCGGCTTTTGCGCGCAGTTCACGTATTTTTAGCTCGCCCATTTTGTAAGACAGTGCTTGGCCTGGCCAAGAAATATAACGATCTATTTGATCCTCAACCGCACTTTGCGGCAAGGCTGTGTGATCTGCCAAGTAGTCAATAGCCTTTTGGCGGCTCCAGCCAAAGGCATGAATACCGGTATCAACCACTAAACGCACTGCGCGCCACATTTCGTAGCCCAAACGGCCAAAGTCGCTGTAAGGGTTTTGATAAAATCCGGCTTCTTTGCCTAAACGTTCGCTGTACAAGCCCCAACCTTCGCCAAATGCAGAGTGGCTAAGTGTTCGTCTAAACTGGGGTACATTTAACTCCATGGCAACGGCATTTTGTAAATGATGCCCAGGAATTGCTTCGTGTAAACTCAGTGCCTCTAGGTTATATAAAGGCTGTATTTTAGGTGTTGAAGCTAAAAAATAAGTACCTGGTGAGCGGTTATCAGGTGGTGGCATATAAAACGCGCCGCGACTTGCTGAGCCTTTAATGGTAAAGGTGTTGCGCGGTAAATGGCCAAAATAGGTGGGTAACTTGCCATACATTTTTTGGGTAATAAAAGCGATTTTTTCGAGCAAGTCTTGCGCGTCTGTTGCGTAAAATTGCTTGTCGTTCGCTAAAAACTCTAAAAACTCAGCGTAAGTGCCATCAAAGCCCACTTTATCAATGATGTTTTGCATTTGCGTTTTTATACGTGCGACTTCCTTTAAGCCAAGTTCGTGTATTTGTTTTGGCGTGGCATTGGTGGTGGTGTAATAATTTACCGTATATTTGTAGTAATCAAGGCCATCTTTAACACTTGAAATACCAGGCTCGGCTCTGCAATTAGGCATGTAATCGTTTTCAAAAAAGTCGTAAAAATGCTGATAAGCGGGTACTACTTTTGAGCTAATTAAAGCTTTTGCTTTGTTTTGATATGTGGCTTTTTGCTCTGCACTAAACGTACTCGGAATACGGGTAAAGGGCTCGTATAAGGCGCTGTTCTCAGGTTTTTTAACGATATGAGCGCTAATGCTACTGCTGTAATTTTCAAAGGTTTTACAGTAGTGCGTATAACCATTTTTAATCCCAGCTTTCATCAAGTTAATGTTTTCTTGATTAAAACGAGGGTAGTCGGCAAGGCTGACTAAAAAGTGTTCATAATCATTAGCAGTTAAAAATGCCATATTAGCCGGTGCTTCAGCAAAGTAGGTATGCCAGCCGCTTAAAAAGTTTACTGGAAAATACTTATCCTGAAATAGATAGCTTTGTTGCTCGGTTTCTCGTTCATATTTAAATAATCGGTAATTCATTAACTGCGCGTCGCTGAGCTTGCTAGGATCAATGTTTTTTAAATTGTCGAGCACGGCATCATTGTACTGTTGACGCTGAGCAATAGCGTGCTCGGTCCAATTAGCTAACTTGCCATTGGGTTTCCAGCCGTCGCGATCGGTACGAAAAAATATTTTTTCGTCTTGGGCGTGTTGCCAATGTTTATCAATTATATTTTTTAAATCGGCATTGTTATCAGCCATACTTGGCAGCGAAACTAGGGTTAAGCAAATAGCTAAAATACTTTTTTTGAACATGTTTATCTCGTTTTAGCGAGTTAATTTTTATCGTTCAAGGTTAACACGTGCTGTTTATAGATAACACTTTGTTAGTGCGGTTAACGTTCAGTACTCGCTTATTCGTTTTGAGCGGCTTAGAATGGTGTAAAGTAAACTCAAGTTAAATATAAGTACCATGCTAAATAGCGCACCTAATAAAACAATGCTTAACCAAGTAATAACCTTAATTGATCAAGCAAATAGCCAAGACCCTAATACTGAAATATATAATGCTCAGAGCCTGCCAAAAGAAAGTTTATACGCAACTCGTATGAGCGAAATGTTAGCGCGTTTTAACCCTAATGCTGATGAGCTTATGCAAATAGCAGTACGCGGCCAGCATATTGAACGCTGGCAGTCGCCGCGCAGTAACTTTGCTATGAATAAGCAGGGGTATCATCAGTGGCGTAGTGCACTTTATATATTTCATGCCTCAAGGGTAATTAAGTTGATGCAACAAGTTGGCTTTAATGAAGCGCAGCAACAGCGGGTTTATGCCGCGGTAGCTAAGCAAGATATTAAACGCAACCCAGACAGTCAGTTAGTGGAGGATATTGCAAGTTTGGTGTTTATTGAACATTATATGTTGGCCTTTACCAGTACCAAACCAGATTATGATGAACAAAAATGGCTTGGCATTATTCGTCGCACGTGGCAAAAAATGTCAGTAGAGGCACGCGATTTTGTGCTCGCTGGTAATGTAACATTACCCGAACCGTTAGTTGGGCTTATTCATAAAGCGGTTGCGTAATACTTTATTTTAAACAAAAAAATGGCGTACATTTAATGTACGCCATTTAATATTTTAGTACCTAGTACCTAGTACCTAGTACCTAGTACCTAGTACCTAGTACCTAGTACCTAGTACCTAGTACCTATTTGTTACGGTTTTCTTTACTAAACGCACGAATTTTACGTTTTTGCGATAGTGTTATTTTATTAACACGTCCGGCAAATGGGTTATCACCTTCTCTAAATTCGATTTTGATAGGTGTGCCCATAATTTTCAGTGCTTTACGGTAGTAGTTCATTAGGTAGCGTTTATAGCTATCAGGTAAATCATGAACTTGGTTACCATGAATAACGATACGTGGTGGGTTATAACCACCGGCATGCGCATATTTAAGCTTAACACGGCGACCACGAACAAGTGGCGGCTGATGATCTGCTTGTGCCATGTCCATAATACGACGTAACATTGCGGTGCTTATACGCTTAGTAGCTGATTCGTACGCTTCATCTACCGACTCAAATAAATGACCTACGCCAGTACCGTGTAATGCCGATATAAAGTGTAAACGGGCAAAGTCGATAAAGCCTAAGCGACGATCTAGTTCTGATTTAATACGATCTTTAACATAATCGTCTAAGCCATCCCATTTGTTCACCGCAATAACCAGTGAACGGCCAGAGTTAAGTGCAAAACCTAATAAGCTTAAATCTTGATCAGAAATACCCGCACGAGCATCAACGACTAATAACACTACGTTACAGTCTTCAATTGCTTGTAGGGTTTTAATCACTGAGAACTTTTCAACCACGTCGCTTACTTTTTTACGCTTACGCACACCAGCTGTGTCGATTAAAATATATTCTTTGTCGTTACGGGTCATCGGAATATAAATAGAATCGCGGGTTGTGCCTGGCATATCGTAAACAATTACACGTTCTTCACCGAGTATACGGTTGGTAAGTGTTGACTTGCCTACGTTAGGACGACCAATAATGGCTAGCTTTACAGGTTTGTCTGCAAATGCTTGATGAGAGTCATCTTCACTGTCTTCTTGGTATAAATCGATAAGCTCTTCATCATCGTTACTTACATCTTCATCAAGCGCCGCTAATTCAGCAATTAAAGGCTGTAGCGTTTGCTCAAGTAATAACGTAATACCGCGGCCATGTGATGCAGCAATATGATGAATTTCGCCCAGCGATAATTGATAGAACTCAGCGCAGTTTGAATCGGCGTCAATACCGTCGGTTTTGTTAGCAACCACAAAGCATTTTTTCTCTTGCTTGCGCAAGTGATTAGCAATGGCTTGGTCAGCTACTGTCATACCTACACGGGCATCAACTAAAAACAGTACTATATCGGCTTCTTCAATGGCGAGCAGAGACTGATCAGCCATTTCGATTTCAATGCCTTCTTCAGAACCATCAATACCGCCCGTGTCTACCACGATAAATTCATAGCCATCGTAATTTGCTTGGCCATATTTTCTATCACGAGTTAAACCTGGAAAATCGGCTACGAGCGCGTCACGAGTACGTGTTAAACGGTTAAATAATGTGGATTTGCCCACATTGGGTCGCCCAACTAGAGCGATCACGGGAAGCATAAACTACCTCTTTAAAAAACAACAAAAGGCTTCGCGTTGCGAAGCCTTACAAAAAATAATTAACTATTAGTGGGTTATACTAATAATCATAAGTTAGTTTGGTATTTGTACCGCACTAACTTCCCCATCTCGGGTATATAAAATCAGTTTATCGTTGGCAACAACAGGCTCAACAAAAAAGCCTGAACTGTCAAAGTCTTCACGAGATACTAGCTCGCCAGTGACTTTATTTAGCCAATGTAGGTTACCTTCTTGATCACCTAACGCTAAATATTCACCTGCAACTGCAGGGCCTGTTAAATACCAACCACGTAGAGCGGGTTGGCTCCAACGTTCAATACCTGAATCTTTATCCAATGCGTAAATAACACCGTTGCTATCTACTACATAAATACTTTGTGCATCCATGGCAATATCGCGGTAACTGCTGTATTCACGTTTCCATACAATATTACCAGAACGAATATCAACTGCCGCTAGGTTACCATTATAAGCAATAGCATAAGCGTATGGGCCGCTAATAAGTGGTTGTGTGTCTACATCAACTAGACGCTCAAACTCTGAAGCACCTTTAGCAACTGCAATTTCGGCACTCCATGCAGAGTAACCACTGTCTGAAATTAATACGCTTAATTTGCCGGTTTCTAGGCCAACTAATACACCACCATTTGCAACAGTAGGCGCGCTTTGTCCACGTAAGGTTAGCGCAGGTACTTCTTGCTCAAAGCGCCAGCGTTCTTCACCCGTATCAGGATGAAGGGCTAATAACTTACCCGAAGCTAAATTTACAAATACCAAACCGTCACCGGCAGCTGGTTTTGAAAGTGCTTCACCGGGTACGTTTTTACGCCAAACTTCTTCACCAGTTTCACGATCTAGAGCAATAACATAGCCATGCTCCGAACCTAAATATATTTTACCATAAGCTTGTAATATTCCGCCCGATAATTTTGCACTATCGTTATCGGCCCATGGCCAAAACGATACATCTTGGCGCACATCGCTTTTCCATAGCGTATCGCCATTTTCTAGCTTAAGTGCTTTTACTTGGCCTTCGCGGTTAGCAACGTATACGGTATCTTTATATACAGCAGGTGATAAGCGTGAAAAATAATGCTCTACACCATTACCAATTGATTCTTGCCATACAATATTAGTTTCGAACTGGTTGGCTATTTCAGGCAGAACCAGTTCTTCTTCGTCATCACTTGACGAGCAACCCATTAAAGTTGCCATGCAAAGTGCAAGCGTTGCGATTGTTATTTTTTTCATAGCTAAAACCTTATGCCGCTGGGCTTGTTACTGCTAGGTCATCTAACTTAATTTGTAATAGTGGATTACTGGTTAGTCCACCGGCATCAACCGCTGCTTGATATGCTGCGCGAGCTTGTTTTTTGTCGCCTTGCTTAGTGTAAATATCACCCTTAAGCTCTGCAACATTGGCAGAAAATGCGTCAGGTAATGATGCATTTAACGACGTTAGCGCTTCATCATACTGCTGCTGGGCAATTTGAACGCGAGCTAGGCGTGTAATAGCAATGGCTTTTAATTCATCGTTTTTTACGTTAGACACTATCCAGCTTAGCTTTTCGCTTGCGGCGTCTAGGTCATTTGCTTCTACAGCATCTTTAGCCGCTACAAATGCAGCTAACGTTGCGTAGTTGGTATCTTTATTTTCGCTAATAAAAGTATCAGCTGACGATAATACACTTTCGCCTGAAACCAATGTTGTGTAAGCGTCTGATGCTTGCTCAGCTGTGGTAATTTGGTTTTGGTTATACGCTTTCCAGCCATATAAACCACCTAAACCTACAATTACACCTAGTGCAAGAGAAAGGCCGTTTTCACGGAAAAAGCGCTTTATGGCTTCGGCTTGTTGTTCTTCTGTTGAATAAATATCCATTTTTACCTCTGTGATAGCTTTGGCATTAATATGCTTTTATTAAAATATTAGCTATTAATAAGCTCTGCTAATAGCGCTTTAGCTTGTTCTAATTCTAATGTGACTTGTTCTTTACGCTCGCGTAAATACTTAATGGTCACAACGCCTTGTTCTAATTCATCTTCACCGATAATAACGGCAACGAGTGCATCGCTTTTATCAGCACGTTTTAATTGTTTTTTAAAGTTGCCGCCGCCAGCATGCACCATAACGCGTAAGTTTGGCACATCGCGTCGAAGCGTCGCTGCAATAATAGGTGCTTGAATACTGGCTTTGTCGCCCATTGATGCTAAATATACATCAGCATTACGACGAATATCACCTACACACTCAAGTGCTTGTAGCAGTAGCACTAAGCGCTCAAGGCCCATTGCAAAACCTACTGCAGGGGTCGCTTTTCCACCAAGTTGCTCAACTAAGCCATCGTAACGGCCACCGGCACACACAGTACCTTGCGCGCCTAAGCTGTCGGTGATCCATTCAAACACAGTGCGGTTGTAATAATCTAAACCACGTACCAGTTTTTCGTTAATCGTGTATTTGACGCCGGCTGCGTCTAAACGTTCACATAAATTTGCAAAATGTTCTTTTGATTCAGTGTCTAAATGCTCAGATAGCTTAGGTGCATTAATTAAAATTGCTTGCACGTCAGGGTTTTTGCTATCAAGTACACGTAGCGGGTTTGAATACATGCGACGTTTTGAATCTTCGTCTAGTACATCAAGGTGTTGCTCAAGATAGGCAACCAGTGCATCACGGTAATTGGCACGTGCTTCGTTTGAACCTAACGAGTTAAGCTCTAAACGTACATGTTCGCTAATCCCAAACGATTCCCATAATTGCGCTGTAAGTAAAATAACTTCTGCATCTATGTCGGCACTCGCAATACCAAAGGTTTCTAAACCAAATTGGTGAAACTGGCGATAGCGGCCTTTTTGCGGACGTTCATGGCGAAACATTGGGCCCATATACCAAAGGCGTTGCTCTTGGTTATACAGTAAGCCATTTTCGTTTCCTGCGCGTACACACACAGCGGTGCCTTCTGGGCGAAGCGTAAGTAAGTCGCCATTACGATCGGCAAAGGTGTACATTTCTTTTTCTACTATATCGGTTACTTCACCAATAGAGCGTTTAAATAGGTCGGTTGATTCTACAATTGGAAAACGAATTTCTTGATAACCGAACGACGCAACGGTTTCGCGTAAAATATTTTCTACTTTTTGCCAAACTTGAGTATCGCCTGGTAGGCAATCGTTCATACCGCGAACTGCTTGAATTTGTTTTGCCACTGCTAAATCCTAAAAACTGTTGTTGTACAATGCTTGACTGCGACAACATAAAACTAAAAAAATTGACCCGATATTATAACCCTAATTTACACGTAAATGCGAGCTTAGAGGCGCGCTATTGCTAAGTTACCCAGCGATAGCACAATTTAAATAAAGGCCAAACTAACTAATTAAAGGTGTTACTCAACGATTTTAATATCGATAGGTGTTTGGTTTTGTTTTTTTGCAATAAAATCGCGCACGTAGCCTTCAAGTTGTTCAACAATATTATTGTTATCTATGCGGGCTTTTTGGCGTTCGCCATTAATATATAATCCTGAGCGACGACTAGCGCCGGCTAAACCAATATCACTTACCAATGCTTCGCCAGGGCCGTTTACTACACAGCCAATCACTGAGACCGAAACCGGTTCAATAATATCCTCTAAGCGCTCTTCTAATTGGTTCATGGTGCTAACTACATCAAACTCTTGGCGAGAGCAGCTAGGGCAAGCAATAAAGTTAATACCGCGAGAACGAATACGCAGTGATTTTAAAATATCAAAACCAACTTTAATTTCTTGCACCGGATCGGCTGCCAACGAAACACGTAGCGTATCGCCAATTCCTTCGGCAAGTAACATGCCTAAACCGACTGCAGATTTAACTGAGCCTGAGCGCATGCCACCGGCTTCGGTGATACCTAAATGCAGAGGTTGGTCTATTTCTTTTGCTAGCAAGCGATAAGCACCTACAGCTAAAAACACGTCAGACGCTTTTACTGATATTTTAAATTGATCAAAGTCTAAACGGCGCAATATATTTACATGGCGCATTGCCGACTCTAATAATGCCTCGGGCGAAGGCTCGCCGTATTTTTCTTGTAAATCGCGCTCTAATGAGCCGCCATTTACACCAATACGAATAGGAATGTTGTGCTCGCGAGCCGCATCTACCACAGCCCTAATTCGCTCTTCGCTGCCAATATTACCTGGGTTAATACGCAGACAATCTACGCCATATTTTGCCACTTTTAAGGCAATTCGGTAATCAAAGTGAATATCGGCTACTAACGGTATAGTTACCTGCTCTTTAATGCTTTTGAATGCTTCGGCGGCGTCCATAGTTGGTACAGATACGCGCACAATATCGGCGCCGGCATCTTGTATTGCCTGAATCTGTGCTACGGTTGCATCCACATCCATAGTGTCGGTGTTAGTCATTGACTGCACGGCAATGGGTGCGCCATCACCTATAGGTACATTACCAACATTAATACGGGTTGATTTTCTGCGTTTAATTGGGGATTCTGAAAACATAGCGGCTACTCTGCTAGTGGTAATTTAAATTTAGCTAAACGATTTTTTGGAAAAGCTGATAGATCAACAGTTTCACCGTTTAGAGTAATATTAACTGCATCATGCTTACCCAGCACAACCGAAAAAGGAGCTATGCCTGTTAAGGTCATTTCATAGCCTGCTTTTTTTACTCCAAACGCAATTTTTTCACCTTCGGCATCATAAATTTCTACCCAGCTCTCATCATTAAAAAGCATAACGATAGTACTACTATTGTTTGCTTCATTAGGGGCTGTAGTAGTGGTGTTAATTGTACTATTACCGCTAGGTAGCGCACTTAATTGCTCACTTTGCGGTAATGCTACATTATTTATTTCCTGAACTTGCTGCTGTGATGCGCCAATATTACTTTGCGCAGCCTGTTCTTGTTGCTCACTCATTATCGAGTTTTCAACATTAATATTACTTGTTTGTTCTTCAATTGGCATAGAATTTTGCCACCACCATAAGGCAGAGGAGCCAATTACAATGGCTAAAATAATATAGCTGGCAATCATTAAACGACTGTCGTTAGCTTCTTTTTCAGTACGACGCGAAAAACTCTGCATATCAACGGGTTTTTCAGGCGTTGTAGGTGCAGGTAGCATAGCCAAAATAGGTGTATGATCAATTTTTAGCTCTCGGCAATAATTTTTTATATACCCTTTTACAAAGGTTGTAGGGCCAAGTAACTGATATTCATCATTTTCCATGCGTTGTACTTGTAACACAGTCAGTTTTAAATGTGTTGCCATAGTAGCAAGGCTAATGTCAGCGTTTTCTCTGTGTGTTTTTAATATTTGCCCAAGAGAAGGTTGTTCGCTTTGGGGCTGAGTAATTTCTTCATTCATAATAGGTATGAGTCTGGATCCACTAGTAAAAGATTGTGCCCTGGTGTTAGTGCTATATCAGGACTTAATTTATTCCATCGCATTAATTCATCAATTAATACCTGCCGCTGGGTAGCTATTTCAAAAAGGGTATCACCAGCTTTAATTTCATAATAAATATTAGGATCGTTAAGGTAAATTTTACTGCCATTCATTACCCGATCTGACTCTTTTAATCCATTCCAGAGTAGGAGCTTTTGTAGTTTAACATTGTATCGTACCGAAATGCTAAATAGGTTTTCACCAAACTCTATAATATGAAACGGTACTGTAAGTGGCGCAACCTTAGGATTGAGCATAGGTAGCTTATTGTCGTTACTTGTTGGCGCATTTCTCAGCTCTATGGTGTCAAGTTCGTTGCTGTTATTGCTAGTAAATACATCTGCATTTTTAGTGGCCTTATAAAAAACCACCTGACCATTATTACTAGGTTGAGCACTCGTTTGGCTGAAAGTAGTGTTAGTTGTATTTGCTTTATTAGCGCTGTTATTAGCAGATTGAGGAGCGCCAAAAGAAATTATTTTAACGTTATTATTAGCTGCTACCTGTGCTGCAGGCAAGGTGCTTGGTGGTGTCTCAGGCTGCGTACTTAAAGGGCTAACAATAGCTTGCTTGCTGCTTTGGTTTGTTATTAGTTTTGCGTTTATCGCAGCGTTCACCTGGCTTGTTGGCGCGACAGTTTTGCTTGACGGCTGAGCTGGTTTAACTTCGGCTATTACTGCAGCTGGGGCTGTTACTGTTGCAACGGGCGTTTTATTAGCACTAATTAAGCTTGTTGAGTCATTTTGTGATGGACGCTTTTTACGAATTATTTTTATTTTAGGCTGTGAACTTAATTGCGCTTCGCTACCATCTTGTTTTAATTCATTGAGCTGCGCTTGACGATATTTTTCGCGCAAGACTTCAAATTCGGTTTGTTTTATTTGGCTATCTCTAATCGCAAAAGCCTGATCACTACTTGGGTAAGTTTGTAGGATAGTTGCAGCAATTTTCTCTGCTTCTTCAATTTTACCCATGCGCTGTTTAATTAAATAACTAAGTAATAAAGCACGCGCTGATATTTGCGCGGTATCGTCGTAACGCTTTAACAGTGCACTTGCTTTGTATAAATCGCTTTTAGCGTAATATAAAGCCGCTAAACTAATTAGCGTTGAAGCGCGCTGAGAACTGTGATTTATTGCTTGCTGAAAATAAGTTTCGGCGTTATCAAAGTCGTCAAATTCTATAGCGCACAACGCTAAGTTTTCGTAGCTTTGGGCAACACGGATATAGCTGGGTATTGCGATTGCTTTTAAAAACTGATCAGTAGCACGGTCGTATTCATCTATACCACATAAAAATACCCCATAGTTATTTAAGGTATTAGGATCGTCAGGTTTAATAGCAAGTGCTTTTTGATAGGCTAAATCGGCAAGTTTATTTTCACCAACTTGTTGATAGTAATACGCTAAAGAGTAGTGGACTTCGGGTAGGTTTGGCGCATATTCGCTGGCACGTTCAAGGTTATATTTTGCTTGAGAGTTATTACCCGTATTTAAATATTGTAAAGCAAGGGCAATGCGAGTTCGAGCTGCGCCTGCGCTATTAATTTTATTTTCGACAACGGGTTTATCACTGCCGTTATAACTATTTTCTGTAACGCAACCGCCTAAGGCGAGCGTAGATATAGTTAAAACTAGTAAAGGTCGCATTACCTTGTCTCTTTATTTTTTGTCCATAGCGCCTATCTTACCTAAAAGCATCTATGTTGCATCAATTATTTAAAAATAAACGACTTAAAAGCAATCAGTCTTGATATGGGGTATTAATTAAGACTGATTGCTATTTAGAGATGAGACTATGCTTGGTGAATATTAACGGCAATCGCGTTATCGTCACGCATTTTCTTTTTAGCCAAGCGTTTTGTTCTATCAACAACATCGCCAGCTAATTGACCACAGGCTGCATCAATATCATCACCGCGAGGGCGGCGCACAATACAGGTAATGCCGGCTGCTTGTAAAACCTTAGAAAAACGGTCAATACGACTATTACTCGAACGCGTATATTCGTTACCCGGAAATGGGTTAAACGGAATAAGGTTTACCTTACAAGGAGTACCTTTAAGCGTTTGTACCAATGCGTGCGCTTGGTCGGTGCTGTCGTTAATACCATTGAGCATAACGTATTCAACGGTTACGTCTTTATTTGCTTTAGAGCCATCGATATAACGACGACACGCCGCTAAAAACTCTTCAATAGGGTATTTTTTATTAACGGGCACTAAAATATCGCGCAGTGCGTTATCAGGAGCATGCAATGAAATAGCCAGTGCTACGTCAATTTTTTCTTTTAGTAAATCCAGAGCCGGTACCACGCCTGAAGTACTTAATGTAACGCGGCGCTTAGATAAACCAAAACCCCAATCGTCCAACATCAGTTCCATCGCGGGGACTACGTTTTTAACGTTAAGGAGTGGCTCACCCATGCCCATCATTACCACGTTTGTTACCGGGCGTTTTTCGCTGTGACCATCAAGGCCAATATCTTTAGCTACACGCCAAACCTGGCCAATAATTTCAGATACTTTTAAGTTACGGTTAAAGCCTTGTTGCGCTGTAGAGCAAAAAGTACATTCAAGCGCACAACCAACTTGCGATGATACACATAACGTAGCGCGTTCTTTTTCAGGGATCCAAACAGCTTCTACTTCTTGGCCGCCTTCAAGCACTAATGCGTATTTGATCGTGCCATCTTTAGCTTGTTGACGCACTGATATTTCTGGGGCAACAATTTCGCATTCAGCTTTAAGTTTTTCTTTAAGCTTTTTGTTTACGTTGCTCATATCGTCGAAGTTATCTACGCCAAAATGATAAATCCATTTCATCACCTGGTCACTACGAAACGGCTTTTCACCGAACGATGCAAATAGCTCGCGCATCCCTTCTCGGTTTAAATCTAATAAGTTAATCTTTTTTTGTTCGGTCATGAAACAACCTCAATCGGTGACGGTGGAGATAAAAATTTACGAGGACGAATTGTACACAATTCACTCAGCTTAATCATTAAGTAAAACATTATAAGTTTACTGATTAATACCTTACATAATGACTAAAAAAGGGCCCGAAAGCCCTTTTCAATATGTTAACGAGTTCGAATTAACGAGTACGTGAACAAAGTTCTTCGTCAGCGAAGAAGTACGCGATTTCGCGAGCAGCAGATTCAACAGCGTCAGAGCCGTGAACAGCGTTTTCGTCGATGCTGTCAGCGTAGTCTGCACGTAAAGTGCCTGCTAGTGCGTCTGCAGGGTTAGTAGCACCCATGATTTCACGATTTTTAAGAACAGCGTTTTCGCCTTCAAGAACGGTAACCATTACTGGACCAGATGTCATGAAAGATACTAAAGCACCGAAGAAAGGACGTTCGCTGTGTTCAGCGTAGAAGCCTTCAGCTTTCTCTTGTGAAAGGTGAACCATTTTAGCTGCAACGATTTTAAGGCCAGCAGTTTCGAAACGGTTGTAGATAGCGCCGATGTGGTTTTTAGCAACTGCATCAGGTTTTACGATTGAGAAAGTACGTTCTAAAGCCATCTTAATGCTCCAATAATTTTAAGTGAAAGTGTGAATATTAACGGGCGCGAATTATACGCGTTTTAACGTAAAAATACTAATTATTATTAATAACCATCTTTGAATATATTTAGCAGGCTTTATTTATATTTTGTTTTGTGCGCTTACTGCGATTTTAACTTTGTTAAAATATACTCAATTGCACTAGGGTTTTGAAAGGAGTTATGGCTTGATTTAACTATAATAGTCTCTTTAGCTTTGTCGTAATAAGCGCTAGGGTAGTCAACTACGCTGTCGCTGATATTACTGCAATCATCGCTTGAATCGCAGATTAGACGATTAGTAGAACCAATAATATTATACGCTTCTCCTTGCACGGGTAATGTGCCCAACGCATCCATTAAAGGGTGCCCTGGTCTGAGTACTTGTACGCTATTTGGACCATAATCTTTTAAAAAAGGCAGCATACCTTTAGTTAGTTTAGCTATGCCAACCTTATCGATAAGTGCTTTAAAAAGGCCAGTAAACTCCAGCGGCAAAGTAACTAAGGACGCGCCTATGTAGCCTAATGCTGAGCTGGCAATACTGGAGCCGCGATGTGGGGTATCTAAAAAGAATACACGGTTGTAGTTAAACACCGGCTCAAACACAAAAATATCTTTAATATCGCGTTGTTTTTCGTTGAGTAGCAGTTCGGGTCTGTCGGTAAAAGTGGCATCCCACAATGCGTAGTTGCTATTTGTTGTTAATGTTTTACTGATCACTCCGCCCATACTGTGGCCAATTATTGTTGCGCGCTCAAAGCCTTGCTCCCCGCTAGCAACTTGGCTCAGTTCACTGAGTAAATGACGCACTCTCATGGCATTAAAAAACGGTGGCGGACCTGAGGGATAATACACATGCCAAATTTGATAACGTTGGCTTAATACTGCATCATTTAATATGGCCATGGTTAAGTAACGCCAAATCAGTGGATCAGAATTTAAACCGTGGATCATTACTAATGGTTCTTTGTCAGCAGTTAATTGGGCAAGTGAAAATATGCCACGACGCTTTTCGGCTTCGCTGGCAGAGACAAAGCCTAGCCAACTAAATTGGTCTATGGTGGCATCTTCTAGCAGCATTAAAAAACTTGCTGCGGGTGAATAACTTAATGCGTAGCGATTATTTCCTAGGCTAATTTCTTTGGTGTTGTTTTGTTGTTCAATATCTATGGTAACTAGGTAGGTTAAACCCTGTGTTTCAATTGTTTTTAACTTAGCATTGTAGGCGCGGTAAATACCTTCTTCAGGGTAAAATTTGGCTTTTGGGTTGTCGGGCTGCTGTTTCTTTACCACTAAGGCAACCCCCAACTCACCCAGTGTTTTAGCCGCAAGGCGTGGCTCTAAAGGTAATAGGTTACTTACAAAGGTAAATTGTTTTTCACCGTTTATTGCAACCGAAACAAGGTTTAATTGTGTGGGATCGCTTTTTAGTAGTTTATAAAGAGAGCTGTTGTAGAGGCTCAGTGCATACGTTTTTAAATTAGAGGGTAATTGCGGTCTGGCCAACAGAGTTTGCGCACATTGTAGGCTCAATACTAGGCCAATATCTGTATCATCACTCACGCTCAGACAATGGCTGTGTAACGCGCCTAGCGATAAGGGCGCTAAATTAGGTAAAACAGCATAGCCCAACGCATTGCTAATTTGTGGCTGTTGGTCATTTAATTGCAAAAAACGCCCAGAAGAGCAGCCATTGAGCATAATAAAAATTGCAATAATAAAGAATAATCGAACCATAGTCACAGTGCTAAAAAATTATAAAAACAATATTAAAATCTACACCTTAGTCGTTATTTTCTCAAGTATTAAACGGCTATTAACAAATTAACTTGCCTGTTTGTGCAAAAACTTGCTCATATAATGGCTATTGTTCGTGTAGTTGTGTGCTGCAGCAATAATATTGGCGGTTAATTAAATTCTATTAAGTCGATTGTTTTATACTAATTAATTAAATTTTAACCGTGATAAATGTCATTAAAATAGCCGCCAAATTCAACTTAACACGCTTATATTGCTATGAAAAATATTATTCTAAGTTTGACACTAATGTTTGGTTTTGTATTTTCGGCAGGCGCAACTCAAAACAAGAGTTATTCGATTGATTACGTTCAAGGTGAAGGAGATGTCAAAGGGATTAAGCTAGCGCTGCAATACCACGTTGACTGGTTAAAACAGTATTCAGAGAATTTAAATATGTATTTTGAATCAAGCTTAAACCTGTGGGAGTATGGTGCTGAAAATGACTACGACAGTAACCTAGTGCTTGCTATTTCGCCAGTGATCCAATACCCGATAACCCAGATGGCAGATAAACCTATTTTAATAGAGTTTGGGATTGGTGTTTCGTTACTCGACGATACTGTGTTTGCGGGCAAAAATGTCAGCACCCATTATCAATTTGAAGACCGCTTAGGTTTAGTGATGAAGTTTGGCAAAAATAATCGACAAAGCGTGGCTATACGCTACTTTCATTATTCTAACGCCGGCTTCAAAAAGCCAAATCCAGGGCTAGATTTTATTGCCCTAAATTATACCCGCTTTTATTAACCCCTGTGACTAAGTAGCCGCAAGTATCGCAATATAAATAACTGCGGCTACTACAAAAAATTAGCGCAAAACGTTACTCAGTTTTTCGTTAGTGAGAGGTGTTTTAAATAAGGGCTAAATTATTGTGCTTTTAACGCTAAATACTCAGTACATGATGCTGATCAATTATCCTTAAATTAATACTCTATATACTGCCGCGCTTTGTTATTTAATTATTCATGCAACTGGCTTGTAACCAGTTTTATGTATGGAGCGCTCATGCCATCAACTACTGTTAACTCTTCAAAAAATACACCGCCGTTTGCGTTTACCCCTGAACTATTATCGCCCGCGGGCAGCTTAAAAAACATGCGCTATGCCTTTGCCTATGGTGCTGATGCAGTATATGCAGGGCAGCCACGCTATAGCTTACGAGTACGTAATAATGAGTTTGATCTTGAAACATTAAAAATAGGCATAGATGAAGCGCATGCACTAAATAAAAAGTTTTATGTGGTATCGAATATTGCGCCGCATAACGCTAAAGTTAACTCGTATTTACGCGACATTGAGCCGGTTATTGCTATGCAGCCCGATGCGCTGATCATGTCTGATCCGGGTTTAATTATGTTAGTGCGTGAAAAATGGCCGACTATGCCTATTCATCTATCGGTACAAGCGAATGCGGTAAATTACGCGAGTGTACAGTTTTGGGCAAAACAGGGGATTGAGCGAGTTATTTTATCGCGCGAACTGTCGCTAGAAGAAATTGCCGAAATACGCCGGCTTTGCCCAAATACCGAGCTGGAAATATTTGTCCATGGTGCCTTGTGTATGGCGTACTCTGGACGCTGTTTATTGTCGGGTTACATAAACAAACGCGATCCAAATCAAGGTACATGCACTAATGCTTGTCGTTGGGATTACGATGTAAAACCGGGTGTTGAAAACGAAACGGGTGAAATGGTACATAAGTTCGATCCTAAAAGCATAATACCTACGCTTGGTGAAGGCGCGCCTAGCAGCGAAATAGTCATGTTAGAGGAGCAAGGTCGCCCCGGTGAATATATGCCTGCTTATGAAGATGAGCATGGTACTTATATTATGAACTCAAAAGATTTACGTGCAGTACAATATGTAGAGCAACTTACCCAAATGGGTATACATAGCTTAAAAATAGAAGGGCGCACCAAGTCTTTTTATTATGTAGCACGCACCGCGCAGGTTTATCGCAAAGCAATTGATGACGCAGTAGCTGGTCGCCCGTTTGATACCAACTTATTTAAAACCTTAGAAAATTTAGCCCACAGAGGCTACACCGAAGGCTTTTTAAAGCGCCATGCGCACCAAGACTATCAAAATTATGAATACGGCCATTCGGTATCAACTAAACAACAGTTTGTTGGCGAAGTGCTGGGTAGAGATGCTAACGGCTTAGTTGATATTGATGTAAAAAATAAGTTTTGTGTTGGCCATTCATTAGAGTTAATGACCCCACAAGGTAATATTAGCTTTGTACTTGAGCAGATGGAAAATAAAAAGGGTGAAAGTATTAGCGATGCTAAAGGTTCCGGCCATATTGTTAAAATAGCGCTGCCTCAAGCACTAGATTTAGCGTACGCTATTTTAATGCGTAATCTTGATGAGCATCAAGATACTCGTAATCCGTTTAAGCAAGCCGTTTAGTAATTACAGCAATACTTTAAGCGACTTTTATAGCGTTATGGTACTGAGGCTCAGTTATTAAAAAATACCTTGCAGCGCTTTAGCTAAAGTGTTGCAAGGTATAGTCTATTAGTAACCTCACACGATGAGGGATTTGTTTTCTGTCGCGATAAAGCATAGAAAAAGGCTGCCCTTCACTTTGCCAATCAGGAAGAATACGCTCAAGCGTTCCTGACTCTATTAATGGCAATGCAATATAATCAGGTATATAACTAATGCCAACACCCGATTCTACGGCATGTTTCATCATTTGAATTTCATCAACTTCAAGCCTAATGTGTTTTTTTGGCTCAACGTTATACACTTCATTAGTCAGTTTATTTTTTAATTGCCACGGGGCTAATCCAAAGCAAATAACTTTGGGTTGTTCTTCTAATTGCTCAGGGTGGGTAATTAAATGAGTGGTTTGGTTAGGGCGGCCACATATTATATTATGGGTGAGTTTCAACTCTCTAATAACCCAATTATCAATAGCAGGGTTTCTTACTCTAAAAGCAATATCAATGCCTTTTTTTTCGATATCAATTAAGTCATTTGAAAAACGTAAATCTAACTGTATTTCTGGATACAGCAGTAAAAAATCACAAAAAATAGCGCTTAAAAAATGCTTGCCCATGTAAATTGGCGCAGAAATTCTAATTTTACCTTTTGGTTGCTGCTTCTCATCAGATAACGCTTGCTCTATGGCGTCTACTTCCTCAAACAGTTTACAGTAGCGAGCGTAATATAGCTCCCCTGTATGAGTTAATGTAACGCGATGAGCGTCTCGATTAAGTAAGGTTAACTGTAGAGTTTGCTCCAATAAACGTATTCTGCGGCTTAAGGTTGATAATGATAGATTTAGACTTTCGGATGCTTTTTTAAAGCTACCTAATTTCACTATAGTGCAAAAATAACGTAAATCATCAAGGGAGTAATTAGGCATTATTAAAACCGCTTATCATTTCAAAACTTAATTATTGTTGAAGTTATGTTTAATCATAACAGCGGCGCTGTTAAATATCATTAGATGTTAAAAGTAGTGATTTAAAATTGGCCGCCCCCCCGTGATTAGGGCGAAGCGATATCGCTGGCTAGTTCGCATTATGATATCTTGAGACAAAATGGCTTTGTTAAACAAGTATGCCTAGCTTTTATTTTCTCACTAGCAATTGTTTGCTTATGTTTGTAGCGATAAATTGAGACTTAAACTTAAGGGTATTATGAATTTTTGTGATGATATTTTTGAAGCTGTATTAGCTTTAGATGAGTCTACTAGCAACGTAGCTGATAGTGATTATAACCTCAACTTAAAAGAGGTTAATTTGGCTCACTACCTCAGTATTTCAAACAACGAAAAGCTAGTTTTATTAGAAAAGCTTGGCCTTTTTGATTTAGTAAAATTAGACAATAAAATTGCATTATTAAAACATGATACTCAAAGAGTCCACTTAAACGTTGTAACAAATACAAAAGTAACTAAAAGTTAGGGCATAAAAGTTACAAATTGCATTATGACGCGCTTTGATTCGGTATATACCCCAAGGGATATTGCTGATCATGTAATGTTCAAACACATACTCGCGAGCACAGAGGTGTTAATTACAGATTTCCATAAAGGAGGTAGTGATGGACGCTTTTCGAGTTCAAGAATTAACACCGCATTCGAATTAGGGCACTTTGTTTATTTTTTAGATTTTGAAAAGCCTGAAGTTTTGCATGCTACTGACGCAGAACATTTCAATGCCCTTGCCCGTTCTATGGAAATTAAAGGATCAGATATCAAAAAACTTAGAGTGATAAGAGCTAATAAATAGTGTTTAAATGGGAGCACAGCTTCAACTTCTAATTTAATAACAAGTACGCATTGGATTATAATCTCCAAAATGCATTAAACATTGCGCATAGGAATAAAACTATGCACTTGTTTTACATCAGTTTTAGGTGCTACTTCGAAGTTAAAGAACACCTAAAAATGAATTATTGAAAATTATAGATAAAGAAGTAAAACTAAATTATTTTAAGCATGTAATTTATTTTTTATCCCATCGTTCTAGATCGAAAGGCAAATTCGTAAAATATAATTTAATTCATTTTTTAACGAAATTTAAGTTAGTTTATATTGTTAACTAACAAAATACTTTTACAGGTAATAATTATGGAAAGCCTTTTAGTCAACTTAAGAAAGTATCGTCCTCGGGAAAATACGGATCCCCTTGAAAACTTTATAACAGAAGCATTTGCTTGGCTGTTGCGAAGTAACCGCGAGGTTTTACAGAGCGTATTCGAATGTATAAATAATAAATTGCAATCGTCAATTAGTGCACCCGATGGTGAAGTTTTTATATCAACGCAGGAAAATTTTAATAATAAGTTCCCTGATTTAGTTATAAGTTGGGAGACCTGCACCTTAGTGTTCGAACATAAAGTAAAATCAGACTTACATCAAAACCAGCTGAAAAACTATCGTGAGTATGCATCTGAAACTTATGACGATTACAGAATTATATTAATAACAGCTACTCCTTTTCAACATGCTCAAAATCCAGATGCAGCATTGTGCTGGGAGGATATTTATAAATGCTTAATAAGTTTAGTTGATAAAGTAAATTATGAGCACGCAAGTTGGGCAATAGAAGATTTTTTATCATTACTTAAATCTGAAGGATTAGGACCAAAGTCCCCAATGAATCGTTTCTCTATTGCTCATTATTTAGAAGCAGTAAAATTTATTGAGCAAGTTGACTCGATCTTTAAAACGGCTCAAAAACGAGAATGGCCGTTACAAACTATCGGGATGGAACCCGTATTTAAACGCCAAGGAACTGAGTCAAGAGTTGGGTTAGAATTTTGCCCTATCATTAAAAATAAAGGCAGGCAGTGGCTTCCCGGTATATTTTGCGGTGTGTTGCTCGATGGAAGAGATCACGGAGTTAAAGAATTTATAAATAATGAATTAAAATTATGCTTAGTTTTTGATTTCAATCGAACAGGCCAAGAGATGATAAAAAATTCAGACAATTATAATAATTTAAAAGCGTGTTTTAAATTATTATTTAATGATTGGGAGTATATAGATACTGCTGTAGATCCGAGAGCCAAGCATAATAAATGGCATCCAATTGTTATTTTAAGGTCAATGCTTTCTTTGTTTGAACATGCCAATACTCATCAAGAGCAAGTAGATATAGTGCTAGAAGTTTTTACAGAATTACAAAATACACTCATGATACAGCCTGAATTTATAAAGCTAGTTGAAGAGCTCACAGTGACAAAATAAAACGTTAGTGATTATATAAATGGGTTTAATAATAATCTTAGACCATATCATTATAGCGCTAGCGTAGTGCTAAACGAGTTTAGGTTAGATACAAAAACTCTAAAACTGTGGCCAAATTTTATTGACCACTTGTATCTTGAGGCTTCTGGTACACAGTCAATGGGAGTGATTTTTTAATGAATGGAAAATCTGTTGTGGAGCCTGTACGGATTCTGTGTAACTGCCCGTTTTTAGATTTTATTCATTATTAAAATTCAAATTCTAATGCGAGCCTAAAACTATGATTTTTTTCTGATTGGCTTATCTCAGTGATAAAACCCGCTTCCCATTTTAATTGTTTTTGTCCATCAAAACGTTGCAAACCTATAAAACCAGGGCCAATTCCTACAAAGTCTTCACCTACGTAAACCTCAATAGATGGTTGAAAAGCAGAACGATACCGGTAGCGATATTGTGCTCTAAACTCACTTTCCCATTCGTTTTGAATATCCTGCCCCCATTCATAAACCAAAAAAGCGTTTAATGTTAGGCTTGTTTTTCCAAACTCTTTTTCGATCACAAAACCCGAGGTTGCTTCGTATACATCTTCGTTATGTTTTTTTTCAAGCTCAAATAATGCGCCCCAATCAGCCCATAACTTACCTTGCTCAATTAACTGCCAGCGCAATTCAAGCTCGTAAGCTTCTAAGCTAAAATCGCCGTTATCGTCTCGCTCACCAACTAAATACCCTTCTAGTGCCATTGTATCGCTAATAGCACCACCACCACCTAAGCGCTGCGCTAATATATTGCCACTATCAGTTTGATGCGATACCAGTCGCCACTCAAACTCACGTTCAAAAGGTAAAACATAGGGGTGATATACCTTATCAACAACAATACCATCAGCACTTGCCTGGGTTGGAAGTAACAACACACAAAAAGCGGTAAAACTAAGCGCTAAATATAGGTTGAGTGCTTTCATACACGTTCCTTAGTCATTGAAGCTGGAATAACGTAACAAATTAATAAAAATAACACGCTGCTTGTACTATATATAAGTACACTCATTAAATCAGGAGTGGCCTCGTAACCAACAAGAGCACGCAGTACGCGGCCTAGCTCAGAGTTTTCGCTTAACAAATCACGTAAATCCCACACGGTTGAGGTGTTGGTAATTAAGTCTATTTGGCTTGCCAAATCCAGTGCGACTAATAACTTAGCCGCGCTGTTAAAAGCAAGCAAAGTAAAAAGCGGGTACATACCAAAACGGTGCTTAATTGCATTCATTAAAAAGTACAGCAATACGCTAAAACTTAAACAAATTCCAACACCTAATAAAGTGCCAATAAATAAGCTTTGCCCTGCATCATTATTTTGCCAAAAACTGGTGAGGTAAATAATATAGTGGCTTAAATACAGCGTTATTGTGCTTATAACTGCGATATAAAATGCCGCTGACTTTTGCTTTAGTGCAAATACCAACACAGCAATAAATATAGTAATACATAGCCCTATTTGTGAGTACTCTAACCCTTGGTATTCAAACCACTGGCTCACCCACGATGCGCTTTGCATGTACAAAAACGACATTACCGCGCCAATTAATACAGCAGAGCATATTCGCAAAGAACTCTGTTTTTTTACTACTTGTAGTAGCACTAATAAAATAGCCACAGGTAGTAATTGATTAAGGCTCATGACTAAACTATTTATTAACATGCTGTGCCCCTTCATCGCTAACTATTACAACGCCCCTAGCTGTATTTGGCGAAAACTCACCAAAAAACTTGTAATACCCTTTACTAAGCGGTCCTATATAAATAATGCTTTTACGATTTGGGTAGAGCACTTTTTCTCTGTTTAGATCAAAACTATCAAACTCTTCTGGTGTACTATCTTGGTTTTCTATCAATAGCTTTACTTTTTTATTCGCGGGAATAGTAATTTGTGAGGGATAGAACAAGTGATCTTTTAAAATAATAAGGTACTCTTTACTCGCCGCGTTAAACGACAAAAATAGCAAACAACAAAGGCATTGATTAAATAAACGTCTAGTCACTTTTTACTCCTGTAAAAGTAATCTTCACGGTTAGCCCGCCTAAATGACTATTCGCTAAATGAATATTTGCGTCATAAATAGCAATTATGTGTTGAACAATCGCCATGCCTAAACCCGCGCCTTGCTCGCCTGATGGATGCTGATCGCCACCTACGCGATAAAAGCGATTAAATATTCGGTCTTTTTGCTCTTCAGTCATGCCTGAACCTGAATCATCTATTTGCCAACTATAGTCATTATTACTAGATGCTAATTTAATTATTATTTGACCATCATTAGGTGTGTATTTAATAGCATTACTGAGTAAATTAGAGATAAGCGTCGTTAATGTAAACTCATCACCATTAATTACAAAATCATTACCTTCGAGGCTAATAGTTTGGTTTTTTTCGTCTATTTTATCGTATTGCTCCGACACGGCTTGTTGAGTAATAGTTAGCAATGACTGTTCACTAAACTGCTTTTGCCACTGTTCTGGCTGAGTGCGTCCTAAAATTAGCATTTGTTCAACAATATTACTTAAGCGATTAATACCTTGTGACATTGCTTTTAATTCTTGATTATTTTGCGAGTTACTTTGTTTATTAGCTAAATTATGTACATTAATTTTTAGACTACTAAGCGGAGTACGTAACTCATGAGCTGCATCTGAGGCAAAAAAGCGCTCTCGTAAGTAGGCAGTTTCTACTCGTTTAAATAAATCGTTTAAACGATTAATAACAGGTTTAATTTCTTCGTCGGTTACTTGCCAGTTAATTGGGGTAAAGTCGTTTGCTTGGCGAGAAGCCAACTGCCTAGACAGTCGGGTAAGAGGGGCTAATGCGTATTTAACAAAAAAGCTTATAAAAATAGCAAGCAGAGGAACTGCCCATAACATAGGTAACATTGCCGATAAAATAACGGCTTCAGCTAATTCAAACCGCTTTGCCATAGGTTCAGCAACGATAACCTTACGAGTATTTTTTCTCATTACAAACACTCGCATACGTTGCCCTGCTAAATTTGCAGTTTGAAGTCCTTCACTAAAATTAACACAGTTATTTGATAAACTCGATGAGCCACTAAGTAAACGATTATTATGCCAAATTTGGTACAACAACTGAGCACTATTACTACTTACTTGTGCTGCATTTGTGGTTAGTGCTAATGGTTGTTCAATTAAAACGCCAGCCACTATTTTAAGCTCATTATCAAGTAAGTTTTCACCGTGGTGCATGCTTTTTTGATAGCCTTTTACTAATGCTAAAAAACAGGTTAGCACCATCATTGAAAGTAAAATTAAGGTCAGGCGTTTACGAATAGACATTTTCAACCTCGAAATATAAACATACTCTAACGCTTACCAACCACGTAGCCGATACCACGTAAGGTTTTAATAAAATCGCTAGGGAATTTTTTACGAAGATGATGAATATGTACCTCTATGGCATTAGAGCCAACTTCTTCACCCCATTGGTAAAGTTTATTTTCGAGCTGTTGTTTTGATTGCACCCTTCCCAGATTTTCCATCAGCGCTTTTAAAAGCATGTATTCTTTTCGTGGTAGGGTAAGTGATTGCCCACTTAGCAATACTGTATGGGCAGAAGTATCCATTACTACATCACCACAGCGCAATAAGCTTGATTGTGTTTGATTAATGCGCCGACTTGCTACTCGCAATCGAGCAAATAACTCAGCGGGGTCAAACGGCTTTGCAAGGTAGTCATCAGCCCCCATATCAAGCCCTTTAACTTTGTCGTCAATACCGCCGCGAGCAGTTAAAATAACCACCGGAATAACTTTTTTTTGCGATTTAATATGTTTTAAAACTTGCGAGCCGTCGCCATCAGGTAATCCTAAATCGAGAATAACAAGCTCAATTTCACCACTAGAAAGGCACTCTAAGGCGTGTTTTACTGTGCCACTGTGCTCTACGCTGTAGCCCTCTTGGCGCAAAGAGCGAATAAGCCCTTGTGCCACTAAGGCATCGTCTTCAACAAGTAATAAATGCATTGTGTGTTTATCTTTTTAGTTTTTTATCTACTTTTACTAATAGCTGGCTAATTGCTTGTTGACGATATTCATCTGCTTTTGCACGAGTATCACGAATGCCCGCTGCTTGTGCTACAAGTAGTCGTGCTTTAGCTTGTTTATAATCGCCTTCGCCATACAAGTATTCACCGTATAAGTAATTAGTATCAATGCCTTTGAGATTAAAAGCGAGTGCTTGTTTAAATAATTTTTCAGCTTTGTCGTCATCACCAAAACCAATTGGCCAACCAGGTACTTTGCTGTAAAGCGTTGCAAGGCTTGCGTAAGCCGATCCATTTAATGCAGCACCATCTATTGAAAGTGCATTTTCAAGTGACGCTTTTGCCTCTTTTGCTAAACCAAGTGCACCCAAGCCACCTTTTGCGCCGGCAAAACTAGCTAACACAATACCATTCCAAATATGCGGTTGTGCCGAGTTAGGGTAGTTTTCAACAAATAACGCGCTTTGCTCACTTAATTGCGTAAACGCATCTATTTGCGCATCGTCTTCAAGCTCGTAGTTGGCAATAGCCCACTTTTGTTGAATAGAAATTAGGTCTTGCGCTTCATCTGCCTGTACTACGGTGGTAAATATAGCCGTTAATATTAAATAAAATGCGAGTGTAAATTTATACATAATTTTGCCCTTGTGTGTGTTTGTTAACTTAAAAAGCGTTTAATTTTAGGAAGTTGCTTTGCAATAGCGTTATCAACAACGCTTGGGAATACGCCATTTATGCGTGCAAATAATTTTTCAGGAAAACCAATAAAGCGCCTTGTTTGGTTTGAACTTATTAGTGCTAATAACTCTTGAGCAACTAATTCTGGCGAGTCCATTTTATTACCGAGCTCTTTATTTATTGCCCGCGCTTTACTGCTATTAATAGATGTATCTGTTGCTCTTGGTGCTAAATAGGTCACTTTAACGCCTGAACCATTCAACTCACGTGATAATGCCTCTGTAAAGCCACGTAAACCAAATTTACTGGCGCAATAAAGCGTTTGAAACGGGTAGCCAATACTGCCAAACGATGATCCCACATTAACAATAGTGCCTTTGGTATACTCTAACTGTCCTAAAAATAGCTGGCATAGTTTAATAGGCACCGACAAATTAGTCATGAGCATATTATCTATTTGCTCATTACTTGTGTGCTCAAGGCTTTGCATTGTATTTATACCTGCGTTATTAATAAGTAATTTAACGTCACCGAGTTGCTTGGCTTTTATTGCTAGGTCAATACGTGTTGTATCGTCGGTTAAATCGCCTGTAAATATTTCACTGTCTGGGCATTCACGGCTCAGTTTTTCAAGGGCTTGGGTATTTCGCCCTACAAGTAGTAACTTCCACCCTTTTGCATATAGGGCTTTAGCAATTGCTTGCCCTATTCCGCCTGTTGCACCAGTGAGCACACATAAAGAACTACTCATGCCAATTTGCCTTGTGCACTTGCTTTAAAAAGTGGTTCGTCATCGAGTCCACGAAATATATCGCCGTATAAACGATAAAAGCGCTTTGCACCATGAAGTATGGCTTGTTGATCCGCCTCGTCTGTTATTTGGTTCATAAGGTTTTCAAAAAACTTTACATGCTCTATATCAAGTGCACCGTGAGAGGTTAAATAACTAAATGCTTTTTTAGGTAAGCCCACAGCATTTGCAATGTTTGAAGCCGCGCCATCAGCAAGCGCTATAGAAGTGCCTTCAAGTACATGCACCATGCCAAAAAAACTCAGCGGGTTTTTACGTGCAATGGAGTCGTACGCATACGACACCATCATTTCGGTAGCAAATTGCGGCTGACTACACCGTACTGTTTCTTTGTCAAAACCACAGGCTGCAATATCATTAAGTACCCATTCTTGATGACCTATCTCTTCTTCAATGTATTCTGCGACGGCTTCGCGCAGCCACTCTTGTTCGTCGGTTAATCGTGCACCAACCGACATCATTAAAGGCACAGTGTGCTTAACATGGTGATACGCTTGCACTAAAAACGAGGCATATTCTTCAAGTGATGCTTCGCCTTTAAAAACACGCTGGATAATCGGCGCTGCAAGCAGGTAATTTTGCTCTTGTTTAGTTTGCTCTTTAAGGGTGTTAAAAAAATCACTCATTAATTACTTCTCCAAGTCGGTAAAATTGCTCAAACACATCATGGTACTGCTTACTTATGGCATCTCGTTTTGGGCGATTATTTGTTGTTAATAATCCTTGTTGCACACTTAATGGGGCAGCTAAACGATGCCACTTTTGAATTCGAGCATAGTCGGGTAGTTGTTTATTAATTGCGTTAATGTATTGAGCTAACACTGGGTTACTTAGCTTTGTATCGGCGTAAATAATGGCACTCAGAAAAGGTCGCCCCTCACCAAACACAACCGCTTGTAAAATACCGCTTTGACTGAGTAATAGTGATTCAGGCCACTCGGCACTGATGTTGCGCCCCATGCTGGTAATAATTAGGTTTTTTAATCGGCCTTTAATAAATAAGGTATTTTGATGCTGCTCGACTAGATCACCGGTTCCATACCACTGTTTTTTGTTGTGAGGTTGATGGTTTAAGTAGCCTAAAAACAAATCGCCTTTTATAAAAAGCTGGCCATTTTCAATTTTGGTTTGAATATGAGGTAACACAGAGCCTGCACTTTGGCGGTTATCGTTTGTGGGGGTATTTAAACTCACTACAGATGCCGCCTCAGACAGCCCATAACCTTGATACACCGGTAAGTTTAAGCTACGCGCTTTAACTATTAGCATTTCGCTGACAAGCGCTCCACCCACTGCAATAAACTGCAACGAACTAGGCGGTTGCCAACCTTGCTCAGCAAAAGTAACTAAGCATGCTAATAGTTCAGGTACTAAAATAAGCGTATTTGGCTTAACTTTATCAATAGCAGCAATAAGCTGTGCGGGCTGTTTTAATGCAGTTCCAACAAAGCCTAATTCATTTAATGGTATTAAGTGTACTGTACCGCCACTTTTTAAAGGGGCATACACACCAGCTATATTTTCAAGCAATACAGCTAGTGGCAATAAACATAAATGAACAGGCTTTTTAATATTAATTTTATCGCAAAGAGATTGAGCTACCTGCATTTGGCTCTTTGCAGATAAACACACGCCCTTTGGCTGCCCAGTTGAGCCTGATGTAAATGTTACTTTTTGAGTTTCAGGAAAGTAACTGTTCGGTTTAGCCACAACTATTTCGTAAATATATAACGTGTAAAGTTCAAACACAGTAATAGAGGCAACAGGCTCCTCAAGTAAATGGTTTAGCGTGTCGCTAATAAATAAATTAGCGCCGCATTGCACTAATACATATTGAGTTTGTTGTTCACTGAAAAAGTGAGCAATTGGCACAGCCACTTTATTAGAAACCGCTGTAGCAGCATCAATAACAAGCCAAGCGGGTGTATTATCAAGCTTATAAGCGATACCTTTGCCGCTAAAGCCTTGTAGTATTTTTACTACTTTTTGTATTTGCTGGTTAAACTCATCGCCGTTAATTTCACGTGTTTGATCTTTATTATGGGCAATAATTAATGGCGATACTGAATGAGTATTATAGTAATTCATACATTCACCAATGCATTTACCAAAGAATTGATATTGCAGTGGTTTTGCTGCATCAAACTATAAAGCATTGGGGTATTTAATACTTGTTGGTGAGCTTGCTCTAGGCTCACAATGCATACTGTTGGTTGGTTGGCGTAATAGCTGCCCCACTTTAATGGGTTCTCAACTACAAAACTGCTCGCAAGTGCAATTTCAGTACACGTAACACCAAGTAAGCGCAATAAAGCACGCACTTTGTTGGTTGCACAAAACACTAAATGTTTTGCCCCCACACTTTGCAGAGCTTCGTTAACAATAATAAAATGTGCAAGAGTTGCTCTTCGATTTGTAGAGCAGAGATTACCAAGTTCAAAAATTTTATTGCGAGAAATGCTCTCATCTAAAAAATCTTCAACGGGTGATGCTAAATATTGCTCAATAAACAATGGCGAAGTTGCTTGCCTTAGCCCTAACGTGCACTTTCCTTGCTTGGTAACATATTGGCAAAGTAGTGGCATAAAAGAAGTAAGCTTAGCGTTATACGCAACTAAAAAACCTTCTTTCACTGTGTTTTCGAGATTTTTTCGATGCACATCATCAATACGAGCACTAATAAACTGACTGTTATTTTGTGTTAAACCTAATGATGTAGAAGTGTGGGCTAATTGCATAAGCTCGCTCATTTAAACCTGTTTATATTTCAGGGTTTAAACTTAACGAGTGAAACTTAAAGAAAACTTAAGAAATTTAATTTAAATGAAAAAAGCGCCTAACCACTACAATACAGATTAAGAGTAGAGCCTGCTTCTATTTATAAGTGATTCTATTACTTTTGGTTGGATGACCGAGTGGACTCGAAATACCGACTCTAGCATGTCAAGGCTTTTTTAGATTAATTTATAGCTGTACTTTTTGGTTGATAATGGTTTTGTTGCATAAAATCTTCTAAAAACCATGCAGCAAACTCGTGTCGGCCTTCTACATCGGCTTTGCTGTAAATATCGGAAGCTTGTTGACGGACGGTTTTTTCTTTTGTGCTTCTTAGCGCGCTTATTTCTTTAAAGCTTAGGCCTTTAAGTAACAACATGGCGACTTCTTGCTCACTGCGTGTCAATGCCCACTGTGAAAACTGGGTTTGAATAACGCCACTGTATTCATGGCGCGCATCCATCATTGTTTGTGATATGTTTTTAAGTTCTTTTTTTGAATGAGCTAATTTTTGTTTCAGCACATTGATATTGGCGGTACTCGAACGAATATCTCTAAATAAGTAAATAGCACCGGCTGCGGAAATGGCAACGATTAAGCTCTCAGAAAAAATATGCCACAGTGGTACTCCTAGTTTCAAATCTATTATCACATCAAAAAAGTTTAGCACCATTATTATTAACAAGGTGGCTGCGATTAACTTGTCTTTCATTAAATCCTCTATTATCAATTATTTATAAATACAATGGACATATGTCCCATACCGTGAGTCACGCTTTTTTTGGGTACGTACGGCGTTTGCCTGATGATTTAACAGTCTAAAAAAGTCATGGTTCATTCTATGAAATTAATCAAATGTGAACAAACGCAATGCTGTTAAATTTTACAACAAAAATTCTTCACTTTTTACGTATTCAATATACGTTATTTTTATTCTTTATGGTGGCTTTATTAACACTTATCCCTGTGCATGCTTCACAAAATTTAGCACCTGTAGAGCTTTCTTCACTCAGTGGTTTTGATGTCGAATTTGCGCCAATTCAAAAAACAGAGTTTATTAACGGGCAAAGTTTAATTGGTGAAGTCAATTTCAAACCCGGGGTCAATTACACGGTGCTGTTTGCGTTTGATGTACAGCAGGTTCGTTACTTATACCCTAACGGCAGCATGGTAGAAAAGGGCGCCACTATCGCAAGCGTTGAGGGCAGCGATGTACACCATTTTTTAGATGCCTATCAATCAGCAAAAGACATGCTCGCTATTACTAAAAGCCATTACGACATAAACCAACAGCACTTAAAAAACAAAATAATAAGAAGCTCTGAATGGGTTGAAATTACTAAAAGCTATTTTGAAGCCAAGCTAAATTTTGAACATATGCAACATCAAATGGCATTTTTAAACATTGATGATAATGAAAACGTGACCTTAGTGAGTCCAAAAACGGGCATTTTAAAACTCACTAATGAGTCGGGAAACCGTGTGATGGGTGACACCGCGTTTGATATTATCGATGCAAGTAGTATTCGCGTTAAGATTAATGTCCCCCTTAGTTTTACCAACACGTTAGCGCATTTTAAGCTGTCACAAAATTGCAGCTTAAATATTGAGAGCTATGACAGTATTGTAGATAAATACCATCAAATAGTATGGGCGTCGCTAAGCTCGAATGAGTGCCAGCTGACACTGGGGCAAACCATCAAAGTCACACCGGTAAATAAATTAACAGGCTTTAAAATAGCAAAGTCAGCGGTGTTTGAATTTGAAGATGTTAATTACATTGCTTTAAAATCTGGCGATAACCTTGAGTTACTGCCGATTGAGCTCAAAGGTACACAAGGCAAAGACTACGTGTTTACTGCCAATAAAAACCTAGATGATCAGAAGATACTAATAAGCTCGGTAAGTGCGCTACAAGGTATGTTGCTTCACTTAGGGGGAGAGTAAATGTTAAACCAGCTTATTAAGTTTTCACTTACTCAGCGTTTGTTTGTTAGTATTTTTGTTATTGTTGCTATGGCCATTGGCGCTAAATCTTGGTTAAGTATTCCGGTGGATGCTTTTCCAGAAATATCGCCCACCCAAGTTAAAATAGTTTACAAATTACCCGGCATGAACGCCCTTGAAATAGAATCGCAAGTAACACGGGTGATTGAAACCGAATTACTGGGTATTCCGTCACAGCAAATGCTGCGCTCTACTACTAAATATTCTATTACGGATATTACCATTGACTTTAAAGAGGGCACCGACATTTATTGGGCCCGTCAGCAAGTTAATGAGCGTTTATTAAATATTTTGCCCACCTTGCCCAGTAATATTAGTGGCGGCATGGCGCCAATGAGCACGCCTTTGAGCGAGGTGTTCATGTTTACTATAGAAAGTACTCACTTATCGCTGATTGAAAAAAGAGAGCTTTTAGATTGGCAAATTCGTCCATTGCTGCGCACTGTAACCGGCGTTGCAGATGTGAATAGTCTTGGCGGCTTTTCAAAAACCTATGAAATACTTCCCAACACCTTATTGATGCAACAGCATCAAGTTAGCTTTGATGAAATGAAGTTAGCAATCACGCAAACGAATCAAAACGGTGGCATAGGGCGCTTAGAAAAAGGCAACGACACTTTTATTTTGCGCACTGAGGGCAAATACACCGATATAACCGCCATTGAAAATACTGTGATTAAGTCCACTCAAAATAAGGTTATTCGGTTAAGTGATATTGCCACGGTACACGTTGGCAGTTTAACCCGTTATGGCGCAGTCACTAAAAACAGTGAAGAGGCGGTACAAGGGCTTATAATTGCGCTTAAAAATAGTAATACAGCGCAAGTTGTTGAAGATGTAAAAGATAAACTTCGCACCATTGAAGCTTCATTACCGCAAGGCACAAAAATTAATGTGTTTTACGACCGCTCTAACTTAATAAATACCGCAATTAGCACCATTACCAGCGCATTAGGCCAAGCTATCATTTTAGTGATAGTGCTACTAGCCTTGTTTTTAGGCGATATTCGCTCTTCATTGGTGGTATCTTTGTCTTTACCTATGTCGGCATTGCTGACGTTTATAATGATGAATCAGTTTGATTTATCGGCTAATTTAATGAGTTTAGGTGGCTTAGTGATTGCCATTGGTATGCTGGTGGACTCATCGGTAGTTATTGTTGAAAACATAGTAAATCGGCTGGCTAATAATCAGCACCTCCCTCGGCTGCATGTTATTTATCGCGCATGTAAAGAAGTCGCGACGCCAGTGTTTTCAGGCACAATCATTATAATTATCGTGTTTTCACCGCTATTAATGTTAACAGGGCTAGAAGGCAAGTTATTTACCCCAGTGGCGTTAACTATCGTGTTTGCCATGCTAAGTGCGCTGTTGTTGTCGTTAACGGTTATTCCAATTTTAGCCTCGTTGTTATTAAAAAATGAACCCGTAACCCAACCTAAAATGGTGACGCTATTACAAGGCTTTTATACTAAAACACTTGCCCAAGCAATTAAAAAGCCGGTGGCTATTAGTGTTATATCAGTCGCTGTTTTAGTGCTCAGTGGGGTGTTATTTCAGGGGCTTGGCAAAAGCTTTATGCCCGTTTTAGATGAAGGCGACATTATTGTGCAACTGGAAAAATCGCCGAGTATTTCCTTGCAAGCCTCGCTGGATATCGATAAACAAATTGAAGCCACACTGCTAAAAAACACCCCAGAAATCGTACAAATTGTTGCCCGTACCGGCTCCGATGAACTCGGGCTTGATCCTATGGGGTTAAACGAAACCGATGTGTTTATGGAATTAGCACCAAAAGATACGTGGCGTTTTGACTCCAAAGCGCTGCTAATCGAGGATATTCGACAAACACTTACGCAATTTCCAGGGGTAAATATTGGCTTTACTCAGCCAATACAAATGCGGGTATCAGAAATGCTCACCGGTGGTACCGGTGATATTTCGATTAAAGTATTTGGTAATGATATTGCGACACTTGCCTCATTAGCTGAAAAAATCACTGCACTTGCCACTAATATTGACGGCGCAAGTGATGTGCAAATGGCGCTTATTGAAGGGGGTAAATACGTAAATATTAAACTTATTCCTGGGGTTGCTAGTCAGTTTGGTTTAACCACCGAAGGATTAAGCGATTATTTAAAGTCGCAATTAGAAGGCTTGCAGGTATCGGCACTTCAAGAAGGAAACCGCGTGATCCCAATTGTGTTTAATGCACAAAAAAGCGAAAGCGCAGCACACTTTGAGTTATCGTCAATGAGCGCATTAAAGCAAAAGCTAATTTTAATGCCCGACAACAGCCTACTACCACTTGAAGAGGTGGCTAATATTAGCTTTAAAACGGGGCCATTGTTAATAGAGCGAGAAAAAGCAAAACGCTTTGCTTCTGTAAGCGTTAATGTGGATAACCGCGATGTGGTTAGTTATGTGAATGAACTGGAAGCTAAAATTAATAGCAGCATAAAATTACCCAGTGGTTTTACCTTGTCGTTTGGTGGCGAATTTGAAAGCCAGCAACGTGCAACACAAAACTTGCTGGTGCTTATTCCGGTGGCATTAATACTGATTTTCATTATTTTATTTACCACGTTTAAATCGTTATCTAAATCAACGCTGATAATTGCTAATATTCCGTTTGCGTTAATGGGGGGAGTGATTGCCCTGTTTATTAGTAACGAATACCTCTCGGTGCCTGCATCGGTTGGTTTTGTTGCTTTACTTGGCGTAGCGGTACTCAATGGTATTGTGATGATCAGCCACTTAGAGCAAATGAAAATGTTTTCTGCCAATGTAATGCAGCGCATTTTAGATGGCGCAAGCAGACGCCTTCGCCCAGTGTTAATGACAGCCACAACCGCAATGTTTGGTTTACTGCCACTGGTATTCGCTACCGGCCCTGGCGCTGAGATTCAAAAGCCATTGGCGATTGTGGTTGTTGGCGGGTTAATTACCTCAACAATTACAACACTTTATTTACTGCCTATCTTTTATGGTTGGTTGGAGAAAAAACATGGCTGAACAGTTACTTTTTACCCTAAATGTACCCACAAACATAAAAGATGAAGTGGTTGATATATTAATTGGCATAGACTGCATTACCGGCTTTAACTTAAAAAACATTGAAGGCTACAGCAAGGAGCACAGTGAATTTGATATTGCTGAGCAAGTAGAAGGGCATCGCAGCTTTTATCAGTTTGAGGTGCATATATTATTAGCGCAGCTACAAATTATCAAAACAGCATTAAGCCCTGTATGCCAACACACATCATTAAAATACTGGGTTACGCCTATATATGAAAGCGGGCGTCTTAGATAATTAATACCCTTATAGTTAGATCATGATATGTATATTTAGTTAGGGGCTCTCTACACGGTCAGATACATAAAAGTCGTCAATATCAGCTGCTGGGTTATTGGATTCTGCCTTATTGATGTTATCAATAACTTTTTCTAACTCTCCAGCTGAAAGAGATTGGAACGCTCGCTTAAGCCGGGAGATGATGCCTGAGCTTTTTTATTCTGCATTGATATGTTCTGAGCGATGAAGCTGCAAATTTGGTAGGTGCGGTGTTATGGCGCTCTATTAAGCTTTGTTCAGTAAGCTTACGCGCTTTTGCTATCGTTAATTCAGGTACTTCACCTAATTTGGTATTGGCTATGCCAGATGGTTTAGGGAAATTAGAATAGAAAATGGCTGTACCAGACTTGGTGAAAATTAGTCGAATATGGTGTTGTGCTTCGTATTTCGATAATTTTTTAGTCCGACTAGATTTAAGACCTTGTTTTCCAATGCTTTTTTCTTCAAAAAATATGATATTTTGAGCCAGCGTAGCACACCGATTTATGTGCTGCATAGAAAACGGCGGTTTGAGCTGATTCCATTCTATTTTTGCCTTAGTGTACTGAGCCTTGGTAAGTGTTGATAAAGAGTTTTTCACTTTGTTGTAACCTATATAAATAAAGGCCTTACGGCTATTTTTATTGATTAAGATCAACAAAGAAATAGAGAGAAATAGGCATAATTCGCGGCTGTAATTTACACCCAAAAGTAAAACGGTGTGTTAGGAATGTGTGCTACGATTTAATGAAAAATAAAGGTTTATTATTGAACTGGACTTGTATTAAAAGTAGTCAAAAAACATTTAATTTAACTCTATATTTATGTTTTATAATGATTTTAATTAGAAAGGCTAAATAGTGGCTCTACTCATAAATAGTAAATGCATTAACTGCGATATGTGCGATCCAGAGTGCCCAAATGAGGCTATTTATATGGGGGCTAAAATATATCAAATAGATCCCAGTAAATGCACTGAATGCGTAGGTCATTATGATAAGCCTACTTGCGTAAGTGTCTGCCCAATTGATTGTATTAAGCCAGACCCAACCCATAGTGAAACTATTGATGAGCTTGCCGATAAGTACGTAAGGTTAACTAGTAGTTGTTAGGTAATTTGAAGCTAACTTATTGAGGATTGACATTTTTAATTGGCAGATTAAAACTCACTATAAATCTGTATTCGTCATTTGTAAAAGCAACTGAACCTTGGTACTTTTCGGCGATGCTGGCCACAATTGATAGGCCAAGCCCAGCGCCGTTTGCTGCGCCTTTACGCCAAAAACGAGTTGCCATATTAGCTAAATCAGCTTGGTTAATATGGGCGTGGTTACTAATGGTTATTTTTAGTGCTGTGGCTGTTAAATTAGCGGCTAAAATGACTGGTGTATTCGCTTTGCTGTACTTAAATGCGTTATCAAGTAAATTACGACACACTATAGTGAGCATGGCACTGGGAATACAGTACACTGGCTGGCTTGCTGTTATATTATAGGTTAAGCGGGCGCTATTGTTGTTTGATTCTGTTACCACAGTAGTAATTAACGACTCAAGTTCCCAAGGCTCTGTAATGTTTAGCGGCGTGTCGGCATCTACATGGGACAATACCAGTAGATTGTCTAAAATAGTATTTAATCTATGCGCACTTTTTTTAGCTTGCCCTAGTGCTTTTTGCTGGGTGGCATCTTGCGTAAGCTCAGCTAATTGTATTTGCGCTAAAATGCCGGCTAGTGGGGTTCTTAGCTCATGCGCGGCATTACTGGTAAAGTGTTTTTCGCGGCTGATCCCTTTTGCTAAGCGGGCCATTAAGGCATTTTGGCTAGTTATAAGCGGTTGCAGTTCTTTTAAAGGCTGGTTTAACTGTATCGGTTCTAAGTCGTGACTGCCGCGTTTTTCAAGCGCGTGTATTAATAACTTTATTGGCCGTATTCCTGTGCCAATTGCAAACCAAAGTAATATTAGGGCAACAAAAATAGCTAACGCCGGTGGAATGAGTATGCTAATGAGCAAGTCGTGATAGAGCACATCGCGCTCGGCCACTTTATCGGCAATGGTAATTTTATATTGCGCAGTAATTAAGGTGAATGTACGCCACTGCGCTTGCTCAGAGCTTAAATAACTAAAACCTTGGTTTAAGCTAGGCTGATTGGGAAACGATTGACTGTTACTGCTGGCAATTATACTGCCTTGCAGGGAGCTAATTTGACAGGTTAGGCCTTTTTCAGTGTTTACCCCACTGGCATTTATAATATCAGGGAGGCTTTTACTGAGCGCATCTTTGGGTACGTGGGCTAAAATGTTACCTAACATAAAAGCGGTTGAGCGCAGGCGCTGATCAAAGTTAACCTCTAACTTATTGTTTAACCCCGATATCATCCACACACTGGCGATAAGCCAAAAGCCTAAAAATACCGCTGCAACCAATACCGTTAACCGTAACCGCAAGCTCATTAGTGGCTCACCTCTATTGTGCCTAATCTAAAGCCTAGGCCACGTATGGTTTCTATTGCCGGTGCGCCTAGTTTTTTACGTAAATTAAAAATATGTACGTTAAGTGCGTTACTCGCTACATCATCGCACACGCCATAAAGTACATTTTTTAACTGGCTTTGGGTTAAAATTTGTTGCGGACTATTTAAAAAGGTTTGCAGTAATAAGTCCTCGTTACGTGACAAGCAAACAAGCGTGCCATTGAGTAATGCTTTATGTTGCTCTAAATCGTATTGCAGTGCGCCGTGAGTAATTGTATTGCTGAGCCTATCGCTTGCGCGGCGCTTTAAGCTTAATAGCCGCGCTAATAACTCTCTTAAATCAAAAGGTTTTACCAGGTAGTCGTCGGCGCCTTTTTTTAATCCAATAACTTTGTCATCTATGGTATTGCTGGCGGTAAGAATAAGCACGGGTAGCGAAAAACGATTGTCACGCAGCCAGCTTAACCAGTTAATGCCATTACCATCGGGTAGGTTTAAATCAAGAATGCATAAATCAAAATTGCTCGATTGCATATAAGTAGTGGCTGCGCTTAGTGTACTAACGTGCTCAACGGCTAGCCCTTGGTGGGTTAAGTAAGTACAAATAGCGTCGGCTATTACGTCGTCATCTTCCACTAACAATACAAACATACTCGCTACCCTGTTTAAAACACCCTAGCTAGAATACCTGTTTCCATTGGTGAAGTAACTGCTATGTGCTTATTTACTATTAATTTTTGCTCTTAATATTGGCTTAATTAACGCTTTGTATACTATAGCGGCTAACCGTATTTAAAGAAGATTTATAGCCATGTTAAGTATTTCACTCGGGCCGTTTGTTATTGCCATTTCGCAGCTTATTATTTTATTAGGCTTAGGCGTATTTTGGTTGCTTACCTATTTACAAACCCGTAAGCAACCACAGCAAAAAGCAATTTTAGACACTGTATTTAAAGCGTTTGTAGTGGGCTTTATTGTTGCGCGATTAATGTTTGTTTTGATTATGTGGGATGCGTATCAAGAAAACTGGTGGCAACTTATTAATATAAGTGATGGCGGCTTTATGCCTTCTTATGGCTGGGTGGCGGGTGCGCTTGTGTTGGCGCTGTATGCGCGAGGCAAAAAAGCAGTGCTGAAAACCTATTTCATAGCGGCTATTGTCGCGTTGTTTACCATTATGGTGCCTACCTTTGCTGCCTCTATTTATAAAGCTGGGGTTGAGCTGCCACAATCTGCGGTATATAACCTGCGTGGTAAAGAGGTTGATTTACAGTCATTTAAAGGCAAACCTGTCGTTATTAACTTTTGGGCGTCGTGGTGCCCACCGTGTCGTAAAGAAATGCCGGTATTACAGGCTGCGCAAAAAAACAATCCTAATATAGCCTTTGTTTTTGTTAACCAAGGAGAGGATTTATTTACGGTACAAAAATTTATTAATGCTGAGCAGCTCGACTTACGCAATGTGTTTTTTGATCAAAACAGTAATGTAAGTCGTGAATCCGGAGCTGCTGGGCTACCAACCACGCTTTTTTATAGCAGTGATGGCAAATTAGTAACCAGTCACATGGGAGAGCTCTCACACGCGAGTTTGCGTTATTACATGCAAGCTATAAATCAACAGTCTGCACAATAAGGATGCCTCATGAAGTTAATTTATTTATTGCCATTACTTGCGTTTACCTCGCCCATATTGGCTCAACAAAAAGCACTGCCAGCACCCCTTAAGTTAGTTACTGAGCAAGGCGGCGAAATAGTCAGCGAGTTTGCAGCGCCTGCCAACATGAAAGGCTATGTTGCCGACTTTAAAGGCCAAGTTATTACTTTATATATCACCGCCGACGAGCAATATTTATTTACCGGCCCTATGCTTGACGCCAATGGTAATAATGTAGGAGAGCAAGCAGCAAACGACTACGCTACAGGCCCTAAAGCGCAAAAAGACTGGCAAACATTAGAGAGTAGCCATTGGATAGTTGATGGTTCAGCCTCGGCAAAGCGAGTAGTTTATACCTTCACTGATCCAAACTGCCCTTACTGCAGACAGTTTTGGCAAAATGCGCGTCCTTGGGTGGATGCGGGTGAGGTACAAATACGCCATATTTTAGTGGGTATTTTAAAAGCCGACAGCTTAGACAAAGCGGCGGCTATTATGAGTGCAAGCAACCCTGAAGAAGTGTTAAAAAAGTTTGAAAACGATAATTTAGTGGGTACATTACAGCCGCTAAAAAATCCACCTGAGCACATAAATGCGCAATTAATGAAAAACCATCAAATAATGATGAGTGTTGGTGCCAGAGCCACCCCCGCTACTTTTTATCACGATGCTAATGGTGCGGTAAAAATGCAAATGGGTTTACCGCCTGCGTCATTAATGACTGAGATCCTCGGCCCACTGCCAAGTAAGCCAACCAAGTAAGCCAACCAAGTAAAAACCCAACTTAGTACATAGTGTGCAACGTCAAGCCGGTAAAAGTTTTACCGGCTTTTTTATAAATAACGTTAAACATTGTTACACTTTGTTATTTACATAAGCTATTCAGTAAGTTATCGACTTTATTAATCGGCCATTAAGTTTGGCGCTGTAGACTTAGCAGCAATTTTTGACCCGCTATTGACCTTTATTGATAGCGCTGCCGCTAAGTATCAAAAGCGCATAAAACGGAACCGCACACTGTCATGAGTACTTGCAATAATCGCCCCTTTTCACTACCAGCATTAACATTTATAAAATCAGCGCTGTGTTTATCTGTTTTATCTGCCATAGGTAGCGCGTATGCGGCGCAACCAGCCCTCACCGCTAAAAATAATGCCGATATAGAAGTAATAGAAGTACGAGGGATTCGCTCCAGTATGGCCGAAAACCTCGACATTAAACGCATGTCTAGCTCAGTTGTTGATGCTATAACCGCAGAAGATATTGGTAAGTTTCCAGACAAAAACGTAGCCGACTCATTGCAACGTATACCAGGGGTAATGATTGAACGTGATGGCGGCGAAGGCGCATCGGTAAGTATTCGAGGTTTGTCGTCTGAGCTTACTTTTACTCAGCTTAACGGTAATTTTATTGCCTCGTCACCAGGTGAGCCTTCGCGTTCGTTTGATTACACGCTACTCCCTTCAGCCATGATAGCCAGTGTTGAGGTATATAAATCGCCCGAAGCGCGTTTAGATGAAGGCGGTGTAGGTGGCACAGTATTAATGCATAGCCGTAAGCCGCTCAGCATGGAGGCAAATTCTGGAGTGCTCAATGTTGAAGGGACTTACAGTGACGTAACGCAAAACAGTGAGCCACAACTAACCGGTTTATATTCTTGGAAAAACGATGCCGAAACACTTGGCTTTTTAGTGGGTTATACTCGCCAAGAACGCACTAATCGTACCCTCTCGGGTGGCACCGATGCCAATGTATGGCGCTACACAGGTGATGGTCAACCGGTAGATGTAAATGGTAACGCGGTCAATAACAATAATAGTTGGGATACAATTACCGATACCAATGGTAATAATTATGATGGCGTGTGGTTTCCACAAGTCGTGCGCGGCTCGGTACTTAATGAAAAACGTGAACGTGAAGGCATACAGTTTAGTACCCAGTGGCGTCCAACCAATCGTGTAGAAATAGGATTAAACTATTTTGGCTTTACGCTGGGGCAAAACAGAACTGAGTCGGTTATTGATATGCCAGAGTGGTCGTTAAATCCCGATTACCTAACCGATGTGAACTTGGATGAATCGGGCACGATTGTTAATGGTATGCAGTTTGATGCTACAGCGAGTGGCGCACAAGGTGACATGCAGTTTCCGTGGATGCGTGGCAGTTATGTTCGTGAGGAGTCGAGTTCAGATACCTTCGATTTTAATTTAACTTACGAAGGTGATGATTTTAAAGCGCGCTTTGTTGCGGGCAATACTCGCTCAAAAGGCGGCCCAGAAGAAAGTTGGGAGGCCGCCTATAAAAGCTCAAATACCAGCGAAAACCCAACAACCATTGAAAACGCAGCGCAAAATGCTGGTTGGCAACTTGGTAAAAACGATGTAACCCTCAATATAGACCCAAATACACTGGCTAATTTACTCAGTGGCGTAGGCGGTGGGCGCGATCCGGGTTCATCAAACTCAAGCTTTGTACGCAGCGAGCTTGAAGAAAGTTACTACCAAGGCGATCTAGATTTTTACACCGATTGGGGCTTTTTAACAACCATTAAAACCGGCGTAAAATACCGCGAAGCCACATTACACCGCGAAACCGGTAATACCTTCTTTTTAGATCCTCGTTTTGATATTGTCGCTGGGGAAGCCAAAGAGGGCGGCATAACTCGCTTTGACAGTTACCAGTGGAATAACGGTATGCCGGCAGCGCAAGATGTTTTTATTAACCAAGGCAATATTGCAGGGGGCTTTAATATAAACCAAATGCCCAGTATTGATTGGGATAAATACCGCGATATGATTACCAGTAACTACGTGCCTTACACCCGTATGGAAGACAACTTTGTATACGATATAGAAGAAAAAATAGCGGCTTTTTATCTGCAAGGTGACTTTGAATTTAATCAAGTTAGAGGTAATTTAGGAGTACGGGTTGTACGCAGCAAAACCATGAGTGCTTCTACCGATTTATATACCTACTTTTTAGATCATACCAATGATGAAACAGGGGAGCCTGTTACCGGTGATGATCGCTCAGTCGAGGATTACCAACTTGTAGTGCAACAAAACACCGACACCCAAGTACTGCCTAGCTTTAACATTGCCTGGGATGCCACAGATGACTTAGTTATTCGTGGCGCGGTTGCTAAAGTAATGTCGCGCCCCGATTATGCTGATTTAGGCGCGCAGCAACGCATTAGTTATATTTCAGACGAGTGGGCACAAGACAGAGCCGATTTTAACGAGCAACCTGGCTTTAGTGGCAGTGGCGGTAATAAAAACTTAAAATCGTTTATATCGGTACAAGCCGATTTATCTATCGAATATTATTACGCTGAAGGCTCAGCAATTGGCTTAGCGCTATTTCATAAAAAAGTTGATAACTTTGTAGTGCCAGTGGTAATTAACGCCCAACAAAATTTTGCTGGTAAAAACGGTATTGTAGAGGCGGGTAATATAAATATTACTCCTTACAGCACAGTAGGTAATGGCACTAACGCGGTATCTAAAGGAGCCGAGGTGTTTTTGCAACATGCCTTTGATAGCGGCTTTGGTTTTTACGCTAACTACACCTATAACAAAACCAATAAAGCAGAAGTAACCGTAGATGGCGAAGCATTTGGACAATCGCCACTGATCGGCAGTGCTAAGTATCAATATAATACTTCGGTTTATTTTGAGGGTGATGATTTTAACATACGTGCCTCATACAATAAGCGCGGCGAAACGGTACTGGGCTTAAATAGTGGCTTAAACGTGTACCAAGACCCATACGATCAAGTTGATGTTAATGCCTCAATTAACTTATACGAAGGCCTTAGTTTTACCGCAGCAATTATAAACTTAACCAAGTCAGAGTCGGTTACCCGTTTAGGTAACGATAGTGACGCACGGTTACTAAACTCAAGCTACTCGGGCAGGCGTTATTACGCTGGGTTTAACTACAGCTTTTAAACTGCTCCCTAAAGCAACTTTTAATAAGCCGGCTTAAACATAAAGTTGGCTTATTATTTGTGTTTACCTTGTTTCTTAACGGTATGAATACTATGATGAATTTATAATTAAAATTGAGTAATCACCGCGAGTAACTAATATTGATAACCTATCAGCCTTTAATTAATGACTCTGCGTCCTTAATCGAATTTACCCGCATTTATTTAGCCGTTTTTTATACCTTTGTAGCGGGGTTCTACACCGTTAGAATACTCTATAAAAACAGCAATACACCATCGGGAGTGATTTTTACAGGGACAAAATATTGCGCTAATTGGTGGAATCACTTCGTTTTTCGTTTTTTTAGAGCTGCTATTTGGTTGGTGTGTGTTGTAAGAGTATTTATACCTGCAACCGATAACTACCTCGGAATTTTTGTGCCGTTAAATACATGGCCAGGCGTAATGCTAGGTAATGCTTTATTAACTGTTGGTTTTATATTAACTATGGTGGTGCATTTTAATATGGCATCACTTTGGCGTTCAGGAATAGACCCACAAGGGCCCGATGAGCTAAAAGTAAACGGCTTTTATGCGTATTCTCGTAATCCTATGTATTTAGGCGTTGCTGCGGCGCAGTTAGGCTTTTTTTTAGCATTGCCGAGTGTGTTTAGCTTAGTGTGTTTACTGGTTGGGCTTACTGCGTTATATCGTCAGGTGTTGATTGAAGAGCAGCATTTAGTGAGCATATTTAACACCCAATATAAAAAATATAAAGAATTAGTACCACGTTGGTTATAATAATTACTCCGTTATTTTGCAGCAATGAGGGTTTTAGTTTAACTACCAATGAGTAATACTTTACTTTTGCTACAAAAAATCATGATTACAAAAGCAATTTATTGCTATTTTTACAAGTATATTTTAACGTTAATATATTGAATACTTAACTAGCTTCACCTTGCTTTAGAGGCAAACATAGTATGACAAAAAATGAGTTAATAGAACTAGAAGATGTGCTTGATTTAATGCTTGATGCTGTGTGCGTGGTAAATAAAGTAGGTAAGTTTGTATTTGTAAGTGCCGCGTTTGAACAAATATTTGGTTATAAAGCTGCCGAAGTAGTAGGCAAGCCTATGATTGATTACGTTTATAAAGGCGATCATAATAAAACTTATAATGCCGTTGCTTCACTTTTGTCGGGCGAAACAACTCATTCACGGTTCGAAAACCGCTGGGTTCGTAAAGACGGTCAAATAATTCATATTTTGTGGTCAGTGTGCTGGTCATCAGATCACCAAGTAAGAATTGCAGTTGCTCACGATATTACCGAGCGAAAAAAAATGGAAGAGCAGCTTCATTATATGGCTGGCCATGATGGGCTTACAGGTTTACCAAATCGCTCATTACTAATGGACAGGTTACAGGCTGCAATAGTAAAAGCAGAAAGAGAAAATACACTATTTTCGATATTATTTATTGATATTAATGGCTTTAAAGCTATTAATGATACGTATGGCCACCTTATGGGTGATAAGTTACTGCAACACATAGCACAGCGGCTTTTAAGCGTAGTAAGAGAATACGATACAGTAGGGCGCTTAGGCGGAGATGAGTTTTTGATTGTGCTAGAGGGCTTAAGTAGCGCTGGCGATACCACGGCTATTAAAAGAAAAATAATTGGGCAGTTCCAACAGCCATTTAAACTAGATGAGCTATCATTAAATGTATCTCCGAGTATTGGAATTGCAAATTACCCCACCCACGGAGAAACAGACCATCAATTAATAAAACACGCAGATCAAGCCATGTATAAAATCAAAAGAATGAGTGCCAATAGCATAGATTACCCAACTTAAAATTAAACGCTCAAATAATAAAAAAAGCAGGCCAGTTAGGTAAGTTAAGTATTTTATGTTACATAACTTGGATTCAAATAGTAAGTGCAGAGGTTAGCAATTAATACGTTATATATTACAGGCGCGGGCGTTAGCGCAGCCAGCGGTATTCCTACCTTTAGAGGTGAAGATGGTTACTGGACTATTGGTAGTAAAAATTATACACCAATGCAAATGGCCACACGCGCTATGTATCAAAACGCCCCTAAAGAGTTTTTAGCTTGGTATTACCACAGGTTTGCAACGTATAGAAACCACGGCCCTAACGACGTACATTATTGGCTAAAAGATAAAAACCTAATAACGCAAAATATAGATGGGCTTGATGGTAAAGCAGGAAATAAAAACTATATTGCAGTCCATGGCAGGTTAGATCAAATGACCCTGTTTCATCAGCAAGGCGAAAACGTAGAAACGGTGATTACCCCTTGGAATGAGGTAGATGAGGCTCATTTACACAACTCATTATTTGAGGTGTTTAATATTCAAAACCAAGCGCCAGTGATTAATCACTCTTTTAAACCGTTTGTATTATTATTTGATGAATACTACACCGAGTTATATAAAATTAGCGAAGCACAACAACGCATGGTCAATGCCGATAAAATTGTATTTATGGGTACATCGTTTAGCGTTAACATTACCCAAATGGCGCTGGAAATAGCCCGCGAATACAATATTGCGTTAGAAGTTGTAGATCCACACCCAGCACATATTTTACATCCAAATGTAAGTTATAAAAAAATGACCGCGCTTGAATATATTCAGAGTAATTAAAGTTTTAAACCGAGTGTTAGCTCCTTGTGAACTACCCATCGACGCCACTCCGTGTCGATCAATGGGCTTCTACAGCCTTGACTTAGAGACTAGGCTGCTTCTTTTTTCTCAGTTCCAACAGCAAACTTCGATAGCTCGAAGACTTTCGTTTTAATGGCTGATTTCT
>NZ_JBEOOB010000032.1:0-45182 GCF_040308685.1 Pseudoalteromonas sp. 20-MNA-CIBAN-0454
GTTAAAGAACGTTTTGAGTCGCTTTAGCGTCTCAAGGGATGCGTATAATACATCCTTTATTTTTCGAGTCAACACTTTGTTTTAAACTTTCTTTCGACAATTTAAAACCGAAGTTTTATTTAACTCTCTGAGTAGTTCGCGTCTCGCTAGGCGTTGAAGTTTCCCGTCTCAGTGGGGTCGCATTATAGGGAGCCGCAGATTTTACGCAAGCGTTTTTATCGCCTTTTTTGTATTTAATTTTTACCCCAAAGATACACAAGCCAGACCCACAGGTTACCCACAAAAGCCTGTGGACAAGTCATTTTTTTACCTCGATTACTAAACTATTTCTCAAGCTTATGCTAAGTTGCGCGACAGATTTAAACTCGTTGATTAGGCAAATAGCATGACAGATATAATAAACAGTATAAGCAGCCTCTTATGGGGCCATGTTTTAGTATACTTATTAATAGCAGCAGGGCTGTTTTTCACCATTCGCCTTCGCTTTATTCAATTTGTACAGTTTCCTCACATGATAAAAGTGATGTTTTTGAGTCGTAGAGGTTCAGGCGATGGCATCTCTTCATTCCAAGCCTTTTGTACTTCACTCGCAGCGCGTGTTGGTACTGGTAATATGGCAGGTGTTGCAGTTGCACTTTATTTAGGTGGTGCTGGGGCTATTTTTTGGATGTGGCTTATTGCTTTAATTGGTATGGCGACTAGTTTTGCCGAGAGCACATTAGCGCAAGCTTATAAAACGCGTGATGAACAGGGGAACTTTCGTGGTGGCCCTGCTTATTATATGGAATATGGTTTAGGTAAGCGCTGGATGGGCGTTATTTTTTCACTGTGTTTAATATTAGCGTTTGGTTTTGTATTTAACGCAGTGCAATCAAACTCTATTGCAGCTGCATTTAAAGTCGCTTTTGATATTCCGAACTATGTAGTAGGTATTGCTTTAGTTATTGGCTCTGGGATCATTATTTTTGGCGGTTTAAAAACTATTTCTCGATTTGCAGAAATGGTAGTGCCTTTTATGGCTCTTGCTTATTTACTCGTGGCTTTGTACGTTTGTGCTTTAAATTACTCTGAGCTACCTGGTGTTTTTATGCATGTTATAAATAGTGCATTTGGCATTGAGCAAGCAGGCGCAGGCGCAATTGGCTACGGCGTTATGCAAGCGATGATCCAAGGCATTAAACGTGGCTTGTTCTCAAACGAAGCGGGTATGGGTAGCGCTGCTAACGCAGCTGCAACAGCAACACCTAACCCTCCCCACCCTGCCTCACAAGGGTATGTGCAAATGTTAGGCGTTTTTGTTGATACTATTGTAATTTGTAGCGCTACTGCGGCATTAATTTTATTATCACAACAACTTACTGCTGGCTCTGGTTTAACGGGCATAGCTTTAACTCAAGCAGCACTTGAGGAGCATGTAGGTAGTTGGGGTGCAATATTCGTTGCGATTGCTATTTTATTCTTTGCTTTCACATCTATTGTTGCTAATTACTCTTATGCAGAAACAAATTTATTATTTTTAGAGCATAACCATGCATACGGCATGTTGATTTTTAGATTGTTAGTATTAGGTATGGTGATGTTTGGCGCTATGGGTGAGCTACCATTAGTGTGGACTTTAGCTGATATATCTATGGGGTTAATGGCTATTGTGAACGTTATAGCATTATTTATGTTGTCAGGCGTAGTTGTTTGGCTTGCTAAAGACTACAACACGCAACGTCGTGCTGGGAAGTTACCAACCTTCGATCCAACTAAAAATAAGCATCTTGATAAAACAATTCCAAAAGGGATTTGGCATAAGTAATTAAATGCTAATATTGGTTAAATTAAAGGGAAGCTATAGTGCTTCCCTTTTTTTGCTTTTAAAGCACATCCCCCATTGCTGGCTCGCCTTTATATGGCTAATAACGCTTCACTCTACACCTTCATACAATAACCTAAGCCTCAGAGACGCATGAGGCCTAACCTCCCCCCCTAAACTTAGTAACGATGATCTGGCGATTTAAATGGTAACGCTTTGCCGATTACTTATTGCTAACGCCTAGTAATCGCTACTCATGGTAAGCATTTAGTTTTGTATTGTAATACGTTCTCATGCGGCAAATACAAAACCCTATACTAGTGTATAGAGTCCTCATGTTTTGATTAGTATTCTAACTAGATGAAGTGTAGCCATGTAGCTAAGCGCTGCGGCGTTATTTCGTTACGGGATCTTTGGTATTATCAGCAAGTGTGGCTATTTCTTACGTGCAGTAACAATAAATAGCTAATTGCTTAATTGGAAATACTTATTTAGGTAAGGCTGTAGACTTTAAGATATAAATAAGCACTGAATCTAGCGTTATTTAAGGTAACTATTCACTTTAACAGACTGGGTTTTATTGTAGTAACAAGATGTGTAGTTTTATTATAACGAATTGATGCGTAAATACTGACTAATGTTATTGCCAGCTTATAGCATTGTTTATAAGTAGTAATAGCAAGAAAGTGGTGCCCGAGGCCGGAATTGAACCGGCACGACTTGTTAGTCGAGGGATTTTAAATCCCTTGTGTCTACCAATTCCACCACTCGGGCATCGAGTTTGCTAATTAAAGCGTGTGGAGTAAATTATATGGAGGCGGAACCCGGAGTCGAACCGAGGTAAACGGATTTGCAATCCGGTGCATGGCCACTCTGCCATTCCGCCTAAATGTATCCAAATAATTTGGAGCGGCACACGAGGCTCGAACTCGTGACCTCGACCTTGGCAAGGTCGCGCTCTACCAACTGAGCTAGTGCCGCATTTTATTCTATAAGCAATGGTATTTACTTATACTATAAATTAGTATTTTATTACTCTGCCACTTTATATAAAAGTGGTGCCCGAGGCCGGAATTGAACCGGCACGACTTGTTAGTCGAGGGATTTTAAATCCCTTGTGTCTACCAATTCCACCACTCGGGCATCGAGTTTGCTATTTAAAGCAAGTGGATAAAACTAATATGGAGCGGCACACGAGGCTCGAACTCGTGACCTCGACCTTGGCAAGGTCGCGCTCTACCAACTGAGCTAGTGCCGCATCATATTAGTTCTAAATTAAACATTTTATAAATTACACTTGGTAATGTAATTAAACCACAAAGTGGTGCCCGAGGCCGGAATTGAACCGGCACGACTTGTTAGTCGAGGGATTTTAAATCCCTTGTGTCTACCAATTCCACCACTCGGGCATCGAGTTTGCTATTTAAAGCATGTGGAGTGTTGCTATGGAGGCGGAACCCGGAGTCGAACCGAGGTAAACGGATTTGCAATCCGGTGCATGGCCACTCTGCCATTCCGCCTTAACAATGAGATAAACTGGAGCGGCACACGAGGCTCGAACTCGTGACCTCGACCTTGGCAAGGTCGCGCTCTACCAACTGAGCTAGTGCCGCATTTAATATTATTCAGTAAGCTTTCTATCAACTTGCAACGTATTGCAGTAAATATTCAGTAACTGATTAATTACCATTTAGTTTATCTTGGGGGCTATGCCCTCTCAACACGGACGCATTCTACAGAGATTATTAAACGCGTCAATACAAAAAATGCCACTTTCGAACTGTTTGATTATTTTTTATCTAATATGGTGCGTTATTAGACGTTTAGAATCAATTTTTGGTCAATTCACTCCATGCCGATACCAAATATTGCACCATAGAACTCAATGTTAGGAAGGTCGCAATATACAATAAACCAAAACTTAAATAATTCATCCAAGCATCGTATTGCCAAATTAGACCGATAATGGCTAACATTTGTGCTGCTGTTTTTATTTTACCCATATTAGATACAGCCACGTTATCGCGCTTACCTTGTTCTGCCATCCATTCACGCAGTGCAGAGATAACAATTTCGCGGCTTATTATAATAAGTGCCGGGATAGTCATATACATAGACTGATAATGCTCTGATAACGCGACTAAAGCAGCGCACACCATAACTTTATCGGCAACGGGATCTAAAAACGCACCAAAGGGGGTTGATTGCTCAAGTTTACGTGCTAAATAACCGTCGAGAATGTCGGTTATTGATGCAAACCAAAAAATAAAGGCGGCAGCAAAAAGCGCCCATGAATAAGGCAAATAAAATACCACCAAAAAAATGGGGATAAGAAAAAGTCTAAAGGTTGTGAGTGTGTTTGGAATATTCCACATAACTGCTTGGGTATGTCTTTTTTGCTATATTCGCATGAAGGGCTAACCCTTGTCATGCAAATGGTTAAATATCTTGTCAGCCATGTCAGGGCTGATCCCCGGTACTTTCTTTAACTGTTCTATATTAGCAGCTTTTACCCCTTGCATGCCCCCTAAATATTTTAATAATGTTTGTCGGCGCTTAGCACCTACGCCATTTATTTCTTCTAATAATGATTGCGTTCGTTGTTTTTGGCGCTTATTACGGTGCCCCGCAATAGCAAAACGATGTGATTCGTCGCGTATATGCTGAATTAAATGCAGTGCAGGTGCATCTGAATCCATTGGAATAGTTTTTCGACCACCGTCTATTAACAGTGTTTCGAGGCCGGGTTTACGGCTTGTACCTTTAGCTACACCAACTAACAAGGGCATTTTTGCATGTGGCCAAGTAGCAAAATACTGCTCTGCACGCCCTAATTGCCCTTTACCACCGTCTATAAAAATCACATCGGGTATTTTATCTTCATCAACTAATTTGTTGTAGCGCTTATTAAGCGCAAACTCCATGGCAGCATAATCATCTCCACCGGTTATTCCAGTCACGTTGTAACGCCTATACTCTTTAGTATTGGGTCCTTGTGAATCAAATACCACACAGCTAGCAACCGTGTTCTCCCCCATAGTATGGCTTATATCAAAACATTCCATTCTGGTTATATCATCAAGGCGTAGGGTAGCTTTTAATTGCGCATAGCGTTTATTAATAGAGTCTTGGGTGCTTTGCTTAACGGTAATACTATTTAATGCGTTTTTATTGGCTAACTGCAAATACTGGGCACGCTCACCCCGAGTAACTACTTTAAGAGTTACTTTACGCTCACTTATTTGCGTAAGTGCTTGGCCTAATACGTCGCTTTCTTGTATTTCGAACGGCAAAATGATTTCTTTTGCGATACGCCCAGTTGCCCCCGGCGCTAAATAGTACTGGCCTAAAAACGAAGTCAATATTTCTTGTTCACTTGAGTCTTTTGGCACTTTTGGAAAGTAGGTTTTACTGCCCAATACTTTATGGTCGCGGATCATCAATAAGTGAATGCCATTTAAACCATTTAGGTGTGCAAAGCCTACAACATCCATTTCTGCAAAATTACCCGAAATAGACTGTTGTTCCTGCATTTTACGCAGCAACATTATTTGGTCACGCACTTTTGCAGCCAACTCAAAATTTAGCTGCTGGCTAGCTGCTTCCATTTTTTTAATGAGATCGGCGATTACCTCATGTGATTTACCCGTTAAAAACTTACGCACATAATCAACTTGCTCAGTATAATCTTCATCTGAAACTTTATTTACACACGGGGCTGAGCATCGTTTGAGTTGATATTGTAAGCATGGTCGGCTGCGCGCACGGTAATAAACATCTTCGCATTGACGAATGGGAAATATTTTTTGCATCAGTCGTAAGCTTTCTGATACCGCCCCCGCACTTGGAAATGGGCCAAAATACTCACCTTTTACTTTACGACTGCCACGATGAAACGCTAATCGAGGATGTTTATGATTAGTAAGTAATATATAAGGATAGGATTTATCGTCGCGTAATAAAATATTGTAACGAGGCTGATACTTTTTTATCAGATTGTTTTCAAGTAATAGCGCTTCGGTTTCGGTATTAGTAAGCGTTACTTCAACATTACAAATATTACTGACTAAAACACGGGTTTTGCTGTCGGTGATGTTACTTCTAAAGTAACTACTCACCCGTTTTTTTAAATGCTTTGCTTTACCAACATAAATTACTTGATTGTCACTATCGAGCATACGGTAAACCCCGGGCTCACTCGATAGTGTTTTTAAAAACTGGACGTGATCAAATTCAGACATAAATTATGATTAGTACGATACGTCTATATCAATCATTTTATAGCGAATAGCTAAATGAGTCAGCTCTACATCGCCACTCACATTTAGTTTTTCAAACATACGATAGCGGTAGCTATTAACTGTTTTAGAGCTTAAATTTAAACGCTCAGCTATACTTTGTGCTTTTTCACCTTTGGTGATCATTAGCATTATTTGCAGTTCTCGCTCTGACAAACTCTGAAATGGACTTTCATCTGTGCGCCCACTTACCTGTGCTAATGCAATTTGCTGTGCAATTTCAGGTGCAATATAACGCTGCCCGGCATGCACACAGCGTATAGCACGTACCATTTCATCAGACCCAGCACCTTTAGTTAAAAAGCCATGCGCGCCAAGCTGCATTACGGTACTAGGATACGGATCTTCACAATTAACAGTAAGCACTATAATTTTTACATCAGGGCAATAACGACATATCTTTTTCGTCGCCTCAAGGCCACCAATACCGGGCATATTCATGTCCATAAGTACTATATTGGGTGAGTGTTGACGACAAAATTGCACAGCCTCTTCACCTGTTTTAGCTTCTCCAACAACTTTAAAGCCTCGTACATCGTCAAGAATCCGCCTGATCCCTGTTCGTACCAACTCATGGTCATCAACTAAAAGTACATTAATCAATGGAACATCCTCACTAGCCTAATAAAATGCAATTTAATAATATTAATTTGCCACAGTAACACAGTTAAAATAAAACAATAACCGATATTATTTCATCGTTTAAGGTGTGTTAATACATGTATATTAACAGATTAACACACCCAGTTTATTATGCTTTTTCGCTAAAGCGATCTACCCACAAAGCAATAACGCCATCACCGGTTACGTTACACGCAGTACCAAAACTGTCTTGGGCTAAATATAGTGCAATCATTAAAGCTACTGCGCCTTCATTAAAGCCTAGCATAGTTGTTAATAAACCCAGTGCCGACATTACTGCACCACCTGGTGCACCTGGTGCGGCAATCATTACTACACCTAACATCATAATAAATGGCAACATGCCCATTAATGAAGGTGCTTGCATGCTTGGTGATAAAAACATGACCGCCATTGCACAGGTTACAATTGTAATTGTAGAGCCCGATAAATGAATTGTCGCACAAAGCGGAACCGTAAAATTGGCTACGTCTTCTTTTACGCCATTCGACTTACTTGATTGTAATGATACTGGAATTGTTGCAGCGCTAGACATTGTGCCCAAAGCGGTAAAGTACGCTGGTAGCATATTTTTAATTAATTCGATTGGGTTGCGTTTTAGTAACAAGCCTGTAGATACATATAAAACAGTAAGCCATAACCAGTGCATAACCAACGCTGCAATAAGTACTACGCCAAATGCTTGTAGGGTATCAACAACTGTTCCTGCTACCGTCATTTCGGCAAATACACCTGCAATATAAAATGGTAATGCCGGTATTATCACCTTAGATAATAAGCTATCAACAATATCACGCCCCTGATCAGACACTGTTTTAAGCGTAGTCAATTCAAGCTGGCTCATGCCAATACCAAATATAAATGCGCTCATTAATGCAGTCATCACGCCCATTAGTGGCGGAATTTCTAAATCAATAAAACTACCAACTTGTGTCGCTGATTCAGCTTCAAATGTAATACCGCCACTTAAAAATGGAATTACTGTGCTAACCAGTAAAAAAGCCAATGTGCCAGCAATAACAGTAGAGCCATAAGCAAAACCAACTGTTTTACCTAATAAGTGCCCTGACCCTTTTGGTAGTCCAGCAATACCCGATGCAATAAAAAATAAAATGATCAGCGGTATAGTAAAGGAGATCAATTGTCCAATCAGTTCTTTAACAGTATATAAAAGTTCAACGCCTATTAGTGGTAAATAGAGTCCAGCTAAGATACCGGCCACAATACCGGCAATTAATTTTAAGATTAACTTCATTGTGATTGCTTTCTTGAATTTAGATACTGTGTTTTTATCATGTTTTGCATAGCTTGTATCATAAAACTGTTCAACTGCAGTTCATTTGCACAAATAAGCAACAATACGGTGAGTATTAAGTCTTTAATAGATTAATTGTTAGAATATAAATAAATATAACACGCCTTTCAAAAGTTTATTTTTCTACTTAATCTGAACCCTGATTAAGAGATTTACTAACGTATTGAATCATAGTTATATTTAATTTTATTTTCTCTAGCCAGAAGTTTTCAATGAAAACAAGGCGAATTTACGCGTCAATAGCTGGCCTATTGCAAGTTAATTCAACGCAGTTAGCGCTGAAAATAGCTGCTTGAGATAGATTTATTATCCGGAGCTCAGGTTCCTTAAGTAACACTTGTAATGATCACGAGGCCAAGTTTTTATTTAATTAGGGTTTATTTATCTTTTAAGCGTCGTTAGCGTCAATTAATGAGCAGTAACCACATTAAGAAGGCCCTACACAGCTCAAAAATCAACCACGCTGCGGTAAATTCAAGCTTGAGAAATAAACACATCCTCGTTATAAGCCCAATAAATATATGTTATAGCCAAACTTTACTTTAAATTTTTTAAACTCACAGTAAAGTATGCTTATATAGTTAATAGCAAAACTACTAACATGTTAAGCGGATTGTATCCAAAGGAACATTATGTCTACTATTTTTGAAGATAACTCACTAAGCATTGGTAATACACCGCTGGTAAAACTTAACCGTGTTACCGGTGGCAACGTATACGCAAAAATTGAATCTCGCAACCCAAGCTTTAGTATAAAATGTCGTATTGGTGCATCAATGATTTGGGAAGCTGAAAAATCAGGGCAGCTAACGAAAGATAAAGAACTAATTGAGCCTACATCTGGTAATACCGGTATTGCGCTGGCGTTTGTGGCAGCATCTCGTGGTTATAAACTAACCCTTACCATGCCAAATACTATGAGTTTAGAGCGCCGAAAACTGCTCAAAGCATTAGGTGCAAACCTAGTACTAACCGATGGCGCAAAAGGTATGAACGGTGCAATTGATAAAGCAAAAGAAATTCAAGCAACCGCTCCCGATAAATATATTTTATTACAACAATTCGAAAACCCGGCAAACCCTAAAATTCACTTTGAAACCACCGGCCCTGAAATTTATGATGCCCTTGACGGTAAAGTAGACTTTTTTGTTGCAGGCGTTGGTACTGGCGGTACTATCACTGGTGTTAGTCGCTACCTTAAAAACGAAAAAGGTCTCAATGTAAAATCGATTGCTGTTGAGCCAACAAATTCACCGGTTATTAGCCAAACGCTAGCAGGTGAAGAAGTTAAGCCTGGGCCACATAAAATTCAAGGTATTGGTGCTGGCTTTATTCCTGGTAACTTAGATTTAAGTGTGATTGATGGTGCAGAGCAAGTATCTAACGAAGATGCTATTGCGATGGCACACTTACTAATGAGGCAAGAAGGTATATTAGTAGGTATTTCATCTGGCGCAGCGGTTGTTGCGGCGAAACGCATTGCTGAAAAGCCTGAAAATGCAGATAAAAATATAGTGGTTATTTTACCAAGTGCCACTGAGCGTTATTTATCAAGCCCCATGTTTGATGAAGAGTTTAGTGAACAAGAGCTCGTACAATAAGTATTTTGTTTGAAAAAAGGATGCTCTTAGCATCCTTTTTTATTACTTATTTATTCACCCCCCTTTACATCCGTGCAATAAAGCCACACACTTTGTAAAGAATGAATAAATTATATTGATGATGAAAAAACTAACCTCTTTTTTAAGCTTAACTTTTTGCCTATTTATTATTAGCTGCACTGAAGAAGTTGCCCAAGTTAATAGCACGCCGGGCGATGCTGCAACGGCTTATTTTGACGCGCTTTATAATCAAAAAAATCTGCATAAAGCCAGCACTATGGCAACCCCAAACCTTGCCCGCATTATGAAATCATACGGTACTGCTAAGCAATTTTCTCGCACCTTATTAAACATGCAATATGATCAAGTGGTTATAGAAGTTGATATGTCTAATATGAGCTTACGGGAGCAATATGGCGACTCGGCTAAAATTAATCTTATATTCACCGGCACTCTAAATGGTAAAAAAATTGATGATATGCGCAGCGTTAAAATGCGTCATAAAAAAGGCCTATGGTATATAGATAAAATAGTGACCGATCCTTACGCTCGTTAACTTAAATGAATTAAACGCAAAAAGGCCTTACATTTGTAAGGCCTTTTCGTTTTAGTTATTACTTAAAGCACTGCGTTATAGCTCACCAGGTTGAAAGTTATCAACTGCTATGGCTTGCTTTCTTAATTTATTAGCATGATGCATTGCATCGGCATCGGTTTGCTTTAATAAATCGTTTTCAAGCGCATAATTAATCGCCCCCTCAATATCAAGCGTAGCGGGTACCTTCCCTTTACGCTGCCATTGTTTTAGATCTTTAAATTGTGTTTGCATATCATGCATTGCTAAAAATGCACTTTCCATTACACCCGTACCCGCGTTTTCATCCACATAACATAAATGCGTTAAACGGTTTCTAAACACACCTGGTTGAGTCATATGTTTACAAATACTTTGTGCAATGGCATCACTTGGTTTGTGATAATGATTACCGAGTGGGAATACAATACGTTTGAGCACAAAGTTAACCACCGGGTTTGAGAAATTTTTAAAGAAACCATCAAATGCTTGGCCAATTTCATACAATGACGTTTCTATTGCGTATTTAACAAAGGGTAAGTCGGCTTGTTGACGCCCTTCGTCTTCAAAACGTTTTAGTACGGTTGACGCTAAGTACAAATGGCTTAATACATCACCTAAACGTGCCGATATCATTTCTTTACGTTTAAGTTCTCCGCCTAACATGAGCATGGCTACATCTGTACATATGGCAAGGCCACGGCTCATTCTTGTCAGTTGCTTATAGTAAACTGCTGTTTCGCCACTTACCGGTGCTTTAGCAAAACAACTACGCGTTAAACCATGCACAAGTGCCATGCTGGCGTTGCACGCGGCAAACATAATATGGTCCATTAATAAACCATCAAATTGCTCTAATGCAGCGTCATCATCTTCCATCGCTGCCGCTTCCATTTCTTTTAATACAAACGGATGACAACGTGTGGCACCTTGGCCAAATATCATTAAATTACGCGTTAAAATATTAGCGCCTTCTACCGTAATCGATACCGGGATCCCCATATAGCCATGCGCTAAATAGTTATTTGGACCAACCTGAATGCCTTTACCTGAATGAATATCCATCGCATCGTTCATTACTGTACGACCCATTTCAGTCATATGGTATTTAGCAATAGCGGTAACAACTGAAGGGCTGAGTTTTAAATCAATTGCACCTGCCGTCATTAAACGACACGACTCAAGCGCATAGGTTAAACCACCAATACGTGCAAGTGCCTCTTGTACACCTTCAAATTGACCAATAGACACACCAAACTGTTGGCGCACCATGGCGTAAGCTGAGGTCATTTTAGCGGCTAAATGCCCTGTTGCTGTACTTAATGCTGGCAATGAAATGCCACGCCCTGCACTTAAACACTCAACCAACATGCGCCAACCACGTCCAGCGCCTTGCTGCCCGCCTATAATCCAATCCAGTGGAATAAACACATCTTCACCGTACGTTGTGCCATTCATAAACGCCATATTTAGTGGGTAATGGCGCTCGCCAGTTTCAACTCCAGGGTGATCAGTAGGGATAAGCGCACAGGTAATTCCCAGCTCTTTTTCTCCACCTAATAAACCATCAGGGTCATACATTTTAAAGGCAAGCCCTAAAACCGTTGCCACAGGCGCAAGCGTAATATAACGTTTTGACCAATTTAAACGCAGGCCTAAAACCTCTTCGCCATTATGCTCCCCCATACACACCACGCCTGAGTCAGGAATGCTTCCTGCATCAGATCCGGCTTCTGGACCTGTTAGTGCAAAACAAGGTACATCTTCACCAGTCGCCAACGTAGGCAACCAGCGGTTTTGTTGCTCTGTAGTACCGTAATGTAGCAGTAATTCACCTGGGCCTAAGCTATTAGGTACCATTACGGTAACAGCTGCTGTTAAGCTTTTTGTGGCAATTTTTGACACTATAGTAGAGTTTGCAATCGCAGAAAATTCACGCCCACCAAATTTTTCAGGAATTATTAATGCAAAAAAACCTTCCGATTTTAAGTAATCCCAAACATCTTTTGGTAAGTCTTTATCTTTTTGCACAATTTGATAATCGTCAAGCATAGCCAATAAAGTCTCTACTTGATTATCCATAAAGGCGTTTTCTTTATCACTTAGCTCAGGCTTAGGAAAGCGGTGCAGCTTTTGCCAGTCTGGGTTACCACTAAATAACTCACCATCCCACCAAACATCACCAGCTTCCATTGCCTCGCGCTCGGTTTGTGATAACGGCGGTAATACTTTTTTAAACATTTTAAAGGTAGGTCGACTGATTAAATTGAGGCGAATATTTTTAACTGCAAATATAACCACCACCACGACCAGCAATATAATAAAAAATGTCATGTGCATATTCCTTGATACATTGAATGAAAATAGTGGTTTAATTATGACCGTTCTCAAGTTAAATACAATCATTCTTCAGTCGTAAGTTATGCTTAGTTTATTTAAAAATCACCTCTTTTAACTTTCTGCATAGCTTTAGTTATTATTTTTAACTCAATTACTTACTTTAAAAATACAAAAACCCCGCTTAGTATTAAGCGGGGTTTGTTTTTACTCTTAAGTAAATTAACTATAAGCCTTAATTAAAACTGAAAACGCATGTTAGCAAAGTAAGCATCGTTGCCTGAATCATCAGCATTGTTACCGTAACCAACTTTAATACCTACATTTTTATTAATGAAATGCTGAGCACCAAAGCTGTAAGCATCTTGCTTGTTGTAGTTAGCAAATACAGATGTTGCTTTTGAGAAGTAGTAGTTAGTTTCTGCTACCCATTGGTTTTCTTTATCATCAATGCTCTCGTACTTACCTTCAAACGTTAAGAAGTTACCTTGCTGCAAGTCAATAAAGTATTTAGCTGCTACTGCACGGTAATCAAAGTCGTCATCAGCGGTTACTGTTACACCAATGTAGTCAGTGCTGTTTAGCATGTGGTTGTAAGCTAAATCAAATAACGCAAAATCTTCACCGTTTTTGTTTTCAACTAAAGTTACTTTAGCCAGTAAGTTTGGGTTAAAAAAGAAACCACCTGAAAGCGTGTAAAACTCATTGTGCGAACCAGTATCAAGGTTACTGTAAGATGCACCTACCACAAAGTTGTTAATAAAGTATTCGCCACCAACTGAAGTTACGTCACTAGAGTCGTCGTCAGCGTAGCTGCCATATACATTACTTTGTTTATTTATGTATTCAAACTGATCGTACGGGCCTAATGTTTTTTTAGGCGATAAATAGTAAATAGAATCCACCGCAACGGTATTGTTATTGCTGCTAGTTTCATGCTTAAAGCCTAGGTTACTAATTGACTGATAGCTATCTGCTGCCATTGCAGTGGTTGCAGCGCTAGATAATAAAATACTTGAGATAATAACTGCTAACTTTTTCATTATGATAAATCCCTATTTATATGACTTTTTTATGTCTTAGCTGGGTAGCTGAGATCGAGGGACATGCTAACGCTGTGAAACTGAATGAAAACTTAACTAAGCACTTGTATTCATTAAGTTAATTGTAATGAAGTGTAGGTATGTGTAAGATTAAAGTAATTGCAACACCATGCTAACAACTACTTTAACTAAACTAAGTATTACAGTGCATATTGGCTAATAATACGATAAACATCATTAATATTATCGCCAGACTTAAAGTCTTTACTAATAGGTGTAGAGTCTGAGCCAACCCATATTTTCAGCTCGGCATCTAGATCAAAATGCCCTGCGCTTTCTTTACTAAACTTTGTTATTTTTGAGTAAGCTATGCTGATCATTTCCATTTTAGAACCAGTAACACCTTGTTTATCTATCAAGATCAATCGCTTGTTAGTAAAAATAAACATATCGCGTATTACTTTATAAGCCTTTTCAACCTGTTCGCCTTCTATTAAGGTATTTAATAATACTTTTTCTAAGTCGGCATCATCTACTTCGCTAGCGTTACCCATTAACCCACTGAATAATCCCATTATAATTTCTCCTGTTTAAAAATTTGATTCTCTAGGGTGTGTCCGTTCACAAGCTGCCTATATTGCCAGTTATGCTGATGGCAAAAGTTAAGCAATGCAATATCAAGCGGCTCACCTGTAGGCTGGTACTCAATTACAAACTCTTTATGTTGGCTCATATATACACGGCTTATACCTGCTATCGATTGCAACTGCTGCTCTACATTTTGATAATTTTCATTAAGCATTAGGGTATAAAAATGTGTATCTGACTTGTTTTCTTTGGTTTGATGCTCGCTTAAAACGCCTTTATCTAAATGCAATACTTGCGAACAAAGTCGCTCCAGCTCGGTTAAATCGTGCGAGCTTAAAATAAAAGTAGCCTGCTCACTTAAATCAGAAACCAGCTCGCGTACTTCTCTGGCATGAATAGGATCAAGCCCCGCAGTGGCTTCATCAAGCATCACTATTTGCGGCTCACCAATAAGCGCCTGTGCTATGGTTACACGTTTACGCATACCGTGTGATAAGTCCCCTGCACGCTGCTTTGCAATCTCTTTTAGACCAACCAAGTCAAGTACACGTAGCGCCTCAGTTTGGCTTTGCTTAGCGCCCATACCCTGTAGTTTTGCATAAAAGGCAAGTTGCTTGTCTATATTAAAACGAGGGTCAAGCTGCGCGTCTTGCGGTAATGCACTTACTTTATTAAATAAAGCTGCGCTGCCAGGCTTATGCCCTAATATTTCAAGACTGCCTTTACTGGGCGCTATATAGCCGCATAACAAACTAAATAAGGTGGTTTTACCCGCGCCATTTGGACCAACAAGCGCCACTGGCGCACCTTTATTTATTTCAAAGTTCACATTATTAAGCGCAAGTTTTGCGCCATACGATTTACTCAAACCGCTGCCTGTAATTAATGCTCTCATAGTGAGCTCCTTGCAAAAACACGCTGAGCAACGCTTAGTAATACCGCTGTTTGGATCAGTGGAATAGCCACCGCGCTTAGTAATGGTAAATTTTGTCCAGCTAATAGCTCTATTTGTACACCCGGAAATAAATAATCAAGCATACCTAATGCGGGGATTTGCCACTGCAAAATACCAACAACAATACCGCCTGCAGTAAAATATAAAATTGCCAACACTATAGATAAACGCGATGAGCGAGCAAAGGTATTTATCAACGTCATAAGAGCTACAAATGGGCACAGAGTAACCACTAATATTAAAAATATAGAAAGTGCGCGGGCAAAGCCACCAGCAAGTAAACTAGGATCTCTAAACCCCAGCACAGCGAGCGTAGCCACCAGGGTAATACCTACCAAGCATGCTAATACCGCTAATTGCCCTAAAAAACGGCCAAAGAGTATTTCAAAACGTGTTGAACGCAGCGATAAAAAGCGAAGTGTGCCACGCTCTCTATCGCCTACCGTTTGGTCGCTGCAAATAAACACACTAAATATCGGAAAGCTATACAAAGCAATCAGCCAATACATAGCAAATTCAGCCTCAGGCCAATCAAGTAATTTACTTAAGCCTATGGAGCCAGATATATCACGGGCAATTTGTTCAAAATCGGGCGCACTTACAATGCCTACCGCTTGCCCTATCGGGTAGCGCAGTATTATTAGCCACACCAATGCAAAGGCAGCTAATGCAATGAGCCCACGTTTAGTTAAAAACATACGTACGAGCTCAAAGCCTGCTATTTGCGTTAGTCGCCCTATGTTTATCGGTAATGGTGTTGCCATTGACTATCCTTAATGACTTTTTGTTTTCAGTATATTTATCCACACTAAGTGTAAACACCTTGAATTACCAGCAAAAAAAAGCTCACCAATGGTGAGCTTTGTAACAATACATTTTAATGTAACAGCATAAATTACATTAAAAATTATAAATGCTGCTTATAAACCTCAAGTGCTTGGCTTAAGTCGTTGATTAAATCGTCTACATCTTCAAGGCCTATATGCAAACGAATAACGGGCCCTAAATCCCAACCTGTATCCGAACGCAGTCCTTTCATGGTTAAATTAGCGGTTACTAAGCTTTCGAAGCCGCCCCACGAAAAACCCATTTTAAAATAGTGTAGGCTATCTAAAAACGCATCTATGGCAGCCTGCTCCCCTGCTTTCATTACTATTGAGAACAAACCATTACTGCCATCAAAGTCACGTTTAAAAAATTCATGCCCCGGGCAAGTAGCAAATGCTGGGTGGCGAATATGATCAACAAGCTCATGTTGCTCAAGCCATGTAGCCACTTCTATTGCTGCTTTTTCGTGTTGATTTAAACGCACAGCCATAGTGCGTAAGCCCCTAAGTGCTAAATATGCATCGTCTGCGCTAGTGCATTGCCCGAGTAAATAGGAGTTTTCGCGCAAAGTTAGCCAATACTTTTTATTAGCAACAGCCACGCCCATCATTACATCAGAATGGCCTACTATATATTTAGTAGCTGCTTGAATACTAATATCAACACCGTGCTCAAGCGGACGATAATGCAAACCGTTGCCATAGGTATTATCAAGCATGGTCATTATGTGGTGCTCGTTTGCTACTTTTACCATAGCCGGTACATCTTGAATTTCCATGGTAATAGAGCCCGGCGATTCCAAAAATAATACCTTGGTGTTTGGTTTAATGTAGTCTTTAATTCCAGCACCTATAGTAGGTGGGTAATACGTAGTGCTAATACCCAGGCCGGCTAGAATTTTATCGCAAAAATCACGAGTAGGTTCGTATACATTATCAACCATTAAAATATGGTCGCCGGTTTTTAAAAACGACAGCAAAGTTTGGCTAATTGCAGCTGCGCCACACGGATAAAGTACACACCCTTCGCCGCCCTCAAGCTCAGTTATCGCCTCTTGCAGCGCAAAGTGGGTAGTTGTGCCTCTACGGCCATAAAATAAGGTTTTGTCACCACATGTTTTAGCGGCTTTTTTTAATTCTGCTACTGAGTCAAATACTATGGTTGATGCACGTTGCACAACCGGATTAACTACACCGTGGGTATAGGCTTTTTTACGTCCTGATGTAACAAGTTGGGTATTTTTATTGCTTTTGCTCGTCATGCTTAATCCTTATTATTTAGCCAGTACTCAATTAAATAGCGAGAAATAGAATCTGTTCTGGGAAGCTTTAAATGCTCCCCTTCGTCATGCCAATTACCAAACTGGCGTAGCTCTTCACGGCTAAACCACTTAGCATCGTCAAGTTCGTTTTTATCAACATTAATATCTTCTGTAACCGCTTCGGCAAAAAAGCCCAGCATTATTGATGAAGGAAACGGCCAAGGTTGTGATGCAACATAACGTACATTATTTACTTCAATACCCGCCTCTTCTTTTACCTCACGAGCAACTGCTTGCTCGAGTGTTTCACCGGGATCAACAAAGCCCGCTAACGACGAATACATACCGCTCGCCCACGCAGCTTGACGACCTAGTAAACAGCGCTCTACCCCATCGGCAAACACTTTAGTAACCACCATAATTACTGCAGGATCAGTGCGCGGAAAAGTAGAGTGTTTACAGTTTTCGTTTTCGCATACTCGCGAATGCCCGGCTTCTACTAAATGATTTTTACTGCCGCAACGTCCACAAAAACTATGAGTTGCATGCCAATAACATAAGCCGCGTGCAAGTGCCGCTATTGAAGCGTATTTAATGGTTACTTGAGGGCCGTATTGGCGTATGTCAACAAACTGTGCGCCGTCAATTAAAGGATCAAGTATGCTGGTATCTAGCTTAGATACATCAAGAGCAAACACCCCATCTTTTGCATTGTTTAAACCAACAAAAATAGCATTAGTTAAATCTAAATGGGCAACCTGTTGATACGATAAATAACTAACTTTTGGGGTATCTTTAATAAATAAGGTTTGATTATTTTTAACTAAAACCCACTTACTTTGCGCCGACATATGCGCTTTAAGCCATGCTGGGTCGTTACGAAAATTTGAGCCTCTGTCTAGTGGCATGTTGCTGTAATGAAGCATTTAAATCCTTAGGTACACGTTATGTTTTAAAATTACCATAACCCTTTAGTAAACCCAATTTATTAGCGCGATAAAAAAAGCCTAAAATAGGCTTAATTGCTATATAACACTGCAGTATTAAAAAGTCTCATGTTGCAGGGGCTAATAGCCTATGTGAGTGTTATTTTTTGGCTATTTAGTAAACCTTGATTTAAAGCAAAAATGTATTGTCGATTAAATGAAATTGCTCAGCACTTTGTTTTAATGCCTCTGCGGTTAACCTATCAGCGCCATATACATCACACGAAACATTATATTGGCTTTTTAAATGCCCCAACAATAAAGCAAAGTCGCCATCACCAGAGAGTAAAATAACTTTATCAAGGTTTTTACCATGCTCAAGCATATCAATGGTTATACCCACATCCCAGTCGCCTTTGGCACTGCCATCGCGACGTTGAATAAATGGCTTAAGTTTTACCTCAAAACCAATTGCACGCAAAATATTTTGAAACTGGCTTTGTTTTTCATCCCCTCGGTAAATTGCATAAGCAAACGCACATTCAATATTATATTGCTGCGCCATAACTCGCCAAAATGCGTTGTAATCAAAGTTTTTTCCGTAACTTTCACGGCAAGTGTAATAAATATTTTGTACATCGACAAAAATACCTACACGGGGTTTGGTATTTTGCAGCTCGTGTTGTGAAGTCATTTAATTTCCTAATCAGGATTTATAGTAATGGCGTGGTGCTATTAAAATAAGTGTACCTTGCATTTTTTATTTAAGTAACCTAAATTGGTTACTTAACTCCATGTAACCAATTTAGGTTACATTTTAAAAAGTAACTATTTCGAGGCTCATATGATTGGTGTGATCAGCGGCGACATTATTAAATCGCAAACTATTCCTCAGCAGCAGTACGATGCCATGCTTTATCAGCTAGAGCAAAGCCTAAGAAGTATTACCACACAGCGCACTCATTGGAATATATACCGAGGCGATGCCTTTCAATTACAGTTAAACAACCCAGAGCAATTATTTAAAACCGCTATTTTAGTGTATTTACACTTAAAAGCATCGGGGTATGAACTACGCCAAAGTATGGCTTTAGGGAAAATAGATAATCCGCGCAGCGATATAAAAACCGCAACCGGCTCTGCCTTTACTCTTTCTGGGCAAGGGCTAGATAAAATAGCCAATCAACGCTTTATTATTAATATTGCAGAGCAACAACTCGATGAGAGCTTAAGCCTTAATCTAGCCTTTGTAGATGTGTTACTCACTAAAATTACGCTAAAGCAGGCCAATGCCTTGTATGTGTACTTAACTAAAGCCGACAACAGCCATGCCGCTGTAGCTAAAGAGCTAAAAACAAGCCGGGAGAATGTTACTAAATTGCTTAATTTAGCGCATTACCAACTAATAGAGCGTTTTATTAAATACACTCAGCAATGTATCCAAAAAATAATCGCAGGAAGTAAATAATGGCATTTTCACTCTTACTCGTTGCCCTTATTATTGGCCACCTACTCGCCGATTTTTACTGGCAACCCATGAGCTGGGTAAACGACAGAAACACCCGCCACTTTAAAGCAAAAAAACTTTACTACCATGTATTAGTTCACGGCGTGACTAGCGCACTAATTATTACGCTTTGGGAGTATACCTTTGGCTGGCAACAACTGAGTAGCGTATTTCTTGCCACCAGTATTATCGTGATTAGCCACTACTTTATTGATATTGCAAAATCGTACTCTAATAAAGGCGTAGTGCCTTTTTTATTCGACCAAATTGCACATATCATCATTATTATTGCGATAAGTATTTGGCTAACTGACAATCTGCAGCTTACTAACAGTGTAATGGCGCTATTAACCAACTCAAAAGCGCTGTGGGTTATAGCTGGTTACCTCATTATTTTAAATCCCAGTGCCGTATTTATAAGAATGATGTTAGAGCGTATAACCAACCACTTTTCAAGTGATGGTAGCCTGCCCTTAGCTGGACAAAGTATTGGCATGCTTGAAAGAGTACTGATGCTGACGTTTATCTTATTAGATCAGTTTGCAGGGCTAGGGTTTTTAATTGCCGCTAAATCTGTATTTAGATTTGGCGATTTAAGTGCCAGTAAAGATAAAAAGCTCACCGAATATGTAATGCTAGGCACACTACTTAGCGTAAGTGTTACCTTATTTGTAGGATTAGGAATTAATTACTTAATCAGCTAGCCTGTAATAATAGCAAAGCATACACACTAAAAAATCCCCATTAAAAAACGCGCTACTTGTAAAGCAAGTAAGCGCGTTTTTTGTATCAGCGTTTAAAAGTATTATTAATCGTTGTTACTTGGACGACGACGGCGCTGAGTATTACCACCAACAGATTCGCGTTTTGCCCATGGGCTTTGCGCTTTATCATCCGTTTTAGCTACTGGCTTTTTAGAACCGCCTCTGCGCGCACCCGTACCGTTTCCGCCATTATTAGGCTTTTTATTATTTGGCTTGCTGCTGTCAGATTTAGGCTTATTAAATGGCTGATTGGTCTTTTTAGCTTTTTTAGGAGCGATTGGACGCGCATCTAAGTCGCGCTCTGGTACTGGGTTAACCGGCTCAAAACCTTCTTCGGTAGCACGAGGAATAAGCTCACCAATAAAGCGTTCAATGCCGTATAAATCCACTGCATCTTCCGTGGTTACAAACGAAATTGCATGGCCCGATGCACCGGCGCGGCCAGTACGGCCAATTCGATGCACATAATCTTCGTATACGTTTGGTAAGTCGTAGTTAACAACGTGTGGAAGCTCCACAATATCTAAACCACGGGCAACAATATCGGTTGCAACTAACACACGTACTTCACCGCTTTTAAAGCCATCAAGGGCTTTAACACGTGCGCCTTGCGATTTATTGCCATGAATAGCCGCGCCAACAATATCATCGCGCTCTAGTTGTTTAACTAAGCGGTTTGCGCCGTGCTTAGTACGGCTAAATACTAATACTTGCTGCCAATCGTTAGTACGAATTAGGTGGCTTAATAACGCTGTTTTACGTGGTTTATCTACCGCGTAAACACACTGAGTAACGCTTTTAGCTGTGGTGTTTTTTGCAGCAACAGAAATTTCAACCGGATCGTTTATCAACCCTTTTGCCAGTGCACGAATTTCGTCAGAAAAGGTTGCCGAAAACATTAAGTTTTGACGTTTTGCAGGCATTTTTGCAATCAGGCGTTTAATATCATGAATAAAGCCCATGTCGAGCATGCGATCAGCTTCGTCAAGAACTAATACTTCAACACTATCAAACTTAACCGCATTTTGATTATGTAAATCGATTAGGCGCCCCGGAGTTGCCACTAAAATATCAACCCCTTTGCGCAAACGCTGCATTTGTGGGTTAATTTTAACACCACCGTAAACTACAAACGAGCTTACATTTGAATGCTTTGCGTACTCTTCAACATTTTCACTAACTTGCAAAGCAAGCTCACGTGTTGGCGTTAAAATAAGTGCACGCACATGGTTACTTTTAGCTTTAGGACCGCTAGACAAACGCTCAATAAGTGGCAGTGTAAAACCCGCTGTTTTACCTGTTCCTGTTTGCGCTGCTGCCATCACATCACGACGCTCAATAATCGCCGGAATTGCTTGAGCCTGAATTGGCGTTGGCGTTTCATAGCCCTTCTCTAAAACCGCATTAACTAAAGACTGTGATAAACCTAAACCTTCAAAACTCATATAAACTCTCTTTTAAATAAGGCTAAACTAGCCAGTTGCGCGCATTATACCTATAACCTGCAATATTGCATAAAAATATTCACATCCAACTTTTAGTACTCATTTTTTGCTACTATTAACTACCGCTAAAAATAAATTAAAGAGTTACTTATGAGCTTAAAAACCCAAGCAAACCAAATAACTTTAGTTGAGTGTTTACATAATGTAGAGACTAAGCGGGAAGATGAGGCGAAAACATTACTCGCCCTATTTACAAAAGTCACTAATGAGCAAGCCGTTGTATGGGGTAAGGATATTATTGGCTTTGGCCACTACACCTATAAACATAACTCTGGCAGCAGTGAAAAATGGCCACTCACTGGCTTTTCCCCGCGTAAAACCAAGCTGTGTATTTATATAATGCCCGGCTTTGAAGATGAGACGATTAAAACCCTACTTAACCAGTTAGGAAAGCACAGTTTAGGTAAAAGCTGTTTATATATTACAAACCTAGCTAAAGTGGATTTAACGATACTCGCGCAGATTATTACAAGGTCACTCAACATTATGCAGCAGCGCTACCCGCAGTTATAAAACGCAAAAAACGGCTAAAAAGCCGTTTTTTTATATCGCGATATTTACTAGTTACTTAACGCCAAGCTCACGTAAACGCTCTTGCAAGTAACTATCAGCAGTATAGCGCTCTGATAACACCACATCTGGGCGAGGGTGTAAAAATAGTGGTAATGAAATACGCGACTTACTAGACGCTTTACCTGTTGGGTTAATTACCCGATGAATTGTTGAAGGGAAATAACCACCCGACGCTTCTTGTAGCATGTCACCAATATTAATGATCAAGCAACCAAAATCAGAAGGAACATCTAACCAACCGCCTTCGGTATTTTTAACTTGTAAACCCGGTTCATTAGAAGCAGGTAATACAGTTAGCAAGTTAATATCGCCATGCGCAGCTGCACGAATAGCACCAGGCTCTTCATCGCCGGTCATTGGTGGGTAATGTAAAATACGCAGCAATGTTTGCTCAGAATTAGCAATCATATCTTTTAAGTCAATCGAAAATTTAGCACGCACATCTGCTGGTGCTTCTGCTTGTACCCAACTTAAAAGCGTTGCTGCAAACTCATTAGCTAAACGATAGTACTCACGTATGTCTGCTTCTAACTGGGCAGGTACACGGCCTTTAGGATAAACATGGAAATACTCTTTAATGTCTTTAACTTTACAGCCTTTTGCCACTTCAGATACCGAAGGCGGAAAATAGCCATCTTGGGTGTCTTTAGAAAATAAAAAGTCCTGCTTTTGATCTGAGTTAAAAAAGTCTTGCCAATTTTTATAAATAGACTCAACTAAAGATTGCGGAATTGGATGGTTTTTTAATACCCCAAAGCCGGTATTTCTTAATGATTCAACAAATTGAGCAGCCGCATTGTCCGCTTTATAATCAACAGTAGGTAATTGCATTGTACATTCCAGTGAATAGGTTGTGAGAGATCATTTACATTATAGAGGTAGATTACTCTATTTAAGCAGCAAAGCCTGTATTATTACCACCGTGAGGATAGACAAACAGCCCTAAAATCATAAGGACATATGTCCGCACTTTGGCTAGGTGAGCAATCGAGTTGATCTTAATCAAATTATAAATAAAGATTGAAATAACATCACTTCGCACCTATCTCTGAACTATGATAGTAATGTTTATTATTTTGTACTTAAATTTAAGTATTAAGGCTTCTCATGCGACAAAAAGTATCTTTTAAAAGTGGTGATTTAAAATTGGCAGGACAACTTGAACTGCCCTCTGGTGAAATTAAATTTTACGCCCTATTCGCACACTGTTTTACCTGTGGCAAAGATATAGCGGCGGCAACACGTATCAGCCGTGCACTCACACAACAAGGGATTGCAGTATTACGCTTTGATTTTACCGGCTTAGGTAATAGCGATGGCGACTTTGCCAATAGTAATTTCTCATCTAATATTCAAGACTTAGTAGCGGCCGCTAATCACCTGCGTGAACATTTTGGTGCGCCGCAGCTACTTATAGGCCACAGCTTAGGTGGAGCAGCAGTGCTGGCCGCTGCAGAGCACATACCAGAAGTATCGGCAATTACTACCATAGGTGCGCCGTCAGATGCACAACACGTAGCACACAACTTTAAAGCCCACCTAGATGAAATTAACGCAGCTGGCGAAGCTAAAGTAAATTTAGCAGGCCGCGAGTTCACTATTAAAAAACAATTTATAGACGATATAGCTAAGTACGATAAAAGCCACATAAGTAAACTTAAGCGCGCATTATTAGTAATGCACTCCCCTATTGACGCGACTGTAAATATTAGCGAAGCCGAAAAAATTTACGCATCAGCTAAGCACCCTAAAAGCTTTATTAGCCTAGATAACGCCGATCACTTACTTACTAATAAAAACGATGCCGACTACGCAGCAGATATTATTGCCACCTGGGCCAATCGTTATGTAAATTACGATAAAACTAAATATACGGCTAAATTAAATAATGGCAGCGTATTAGTAGAAGAAAAAGACCATGTATTTACTCAGCACGTAAGCACCAAAGAGCATACCTGGCTTGCCGATGAGCCACTAAAAGCAGGTGGCCATAACTTAGGCCCAGATCCGTATGAGCATTTACTCGCGGGGCTTGGCGCGTGTACCTCTATGACACTGCGCATGTATGCGAGCCATAAAAAATTACCGTTGGAGCATGTCAAAGTTGAGCTTGAGCACACTCGCGATTATAAAAAACAAGACGGTGACGCAGAGCAAACCCAAGGTGTTGAAGCTATTACGCGTAAAATCACCTTAACGGGCGATTTAACCCCCGAGCAACGCGCGCGCTTACTCGAAATAGCTAATAAATGCCCAGTGCATAAAACCCTGCACAATAACCCACTGGTGATAAGTGAATTGGTAGAGTAACGTATAATAATTTTAATTCTGTATATAAAATAGCGCAGTTAAAGCTGCGCTATTTTTTCATCTTGTTAAGCTAAATAATTAATTATTTTAAATGTGTGCGATAATAACCGTCATTGTTCCAATATTTTTAGCAAAAGAATCCATCCATGAAATCATATAACACCATTGCAGAACGAATTGAAATTTTACAAAGCCGAATCGAAGCCTATAAAGACGAAATTGAAGTATTAAAAGCTGAACCTAAAAGTGATAACGAACGCATTATTTTTAAGTTTATTGAAACCGGCAGCACGGGTAAAACCAAAGACTATGTACGTGGTTTAGGCATTAAATCGTCTCGCGATAGCTTATATTCGTCGGGTGATGTAACTAAGCTAATTAAGGATGGCGCAACCGATATTTCGCCAGCGTTGCTTGAAATAGCCAGAGTGCTTGCAAGTGCACGTAATAAAAATGGCCCTAGCTGTTAAAAAAGCTTAATTAGCCGTGTAATAACGGCTAATCCACCAGCTCCACACCTAATCCGCTGAGTAAATTCAACGCTTCAAAACGCTCAAATTTAGCCTTGGTTATTTGGTTGCTATTTAAATCGATATTAAATTGCGTGGCACCAACAAAGTCGCACTGGCTTAAATTAGTTTGAAAAAACTCGCTATCACGAAAATCAGTACCGCTAAATTTACTCTTAGCTAAATTTGCGTGCCTAAAGTCTACATTTTTTGCAAAGCAATCTGTTAGTTTAAGTGCTTTTAGAGTTAGTTCAAAAAAGGAACTGTGGCTAAGCTCACAGTGACTAAAACTCACAGCAGCATTAACACTAAGCTGCGGCCAGTTTATATCACTCCACTGTATACTGTTTAATTTACAATGACTAAAGTCAACATTTTCGAGTGAGCTATAACCCCATTTTAGTGATGCTAAATTGCATTTTTTAAAGCTGCATTCTATAAAACGGCAGTGTTTAAATTGGCCATTTGAAAAGTCGCAATCTGTAAAAGTACAGTCTTCAAACTCTATATTCTCAAAAACCTGCTCTGTCAGTGCTAATGCTGTAAATTGTTGATCAAAATAGTGATTATTATTTTCTATAGACACGGTTTGAATATTACCTTAACGCGCAAATTGAGCTTTTTTAGGGAGATCTTTTTTCAGTGCGAGTATCGCTATAAATATTAAACCCAGAGGTAAAATTAGCGATAAACAGCCACCAACAAAAGCAATGACACCTGGATTAGTACTTTTTCGTTTACCTAATTTATAACTAATAAAAGCAAAAATAGGCACTAATAAAAGTATAAAAAAAGCGATAAACTCGCCAAAAAGAGTGATGTTAACTGACATAAGAATTCCTTTTCATCTGTATGATTATTGCAGTACTAAATTTAACCATAAAAAAACCCTTAAGCCTACACTTAAGGGTTTAATTTTTAATTATCTAACGCATATTTACAAAACACTGTAAAAATAATTTACTCTGCGCTTAGTACCGCTTTTTCTACTACGCTAATTGCAAGTTCTGCTAACGAATCAGCATTAGGCTTACTTGGCGCATTAGTTAATAAACACGACGCCTGCGTAGTTTTAGGGAACGCAATAACGTCACGGATGTTATCAGTACCACAAAGCAACATAGCTAAACGGTCAAGGCCAAAAGCTAAACCAGCATGTGGTGGCGTACCGTATTTAAGTGCGTCAAGTAAAAAGCCAAACTTGTCTTGTTGCTCTTGCTCATTAATACCTAAAATTCTAAACGCAGCTTCTTGCATATCAGCATTATGAATACGTACCGAACCGCCACCTACTTCGTAGCCGTTTAATACCATATCGTACGCATCTGAAATAGCAGCCGCAGGGTTTGCTTCAAGTTCACTTGCGCTCATGTCTTTTGGCGCAGTAAATGGATGATGTACAGCGTGCAGCGTACCTTCGTCATCTTCTTCAAACATTGGGAAGTCTACAACCCAAAGTGGTGCCCAGCTATCAAGGTTAGTGATTTCTAAATCAATACCAATTTTAACGCGCAGTGCGCCCATTGCTTCATTTACTGTGTTGCGCTTATCGGCACCAAATAAAATAATATCGCCCGACTGTGCATTAGTACGCTCAAGTAACTGAGTAATTACATCTGCAGTTAAAAACTTAGCTACTGGTGACTGCACGCCTTCTGCGCCCGCAGTGTGATCGTTTACTTTCATCCACGCCATGCCTTTTGCGCCGTAAATACCAATAAACTTAGTGTAATCGTCAAGTTGTTTACGCGAAAGCTTAGCACCACCTGGTACAGTTAATACCGCAACACGGCCTTTTTCGTCATTTGCAGGGCCTGAGAAAACATTAAACTCTACGTCTTTAACTAAATCGGCAATATCAACAAGCTTCATTGGATTACGTAAATCAGGCTTATCTGAACCGTATAAGCTCATTGCTTCGCTGTAAGGCATAATTGGAAAATCGCCTAAATCTACATTTAGCAATGTTTGCCACATTTCGCGGATCATTTTTTCAGTCATACCACGTACTTGATCAGAGCTCATGAACGAGGTTTCAATATCTATTTGAGTAAACTCAGGTTGGCGATCAGCACGTAAATCTTCATCACGGAAACATTTTACAATTTGGTAGTAACGGTCAAAACCCGACATCATCAACAATTGCTTAAATAACTGCGGCGACTGCGGTAATGCGTAAAAACTACCTTTGTGAACACGACTCGGTACTAAGTAATCGCGCGCGCCCTCTGGCGTTGCTTTGGTAAGTACGGGTGTTTCTATGTCTAAAAAGCCGTTTTCATCTAAAAAACGACGCACAAAGCTGCTTGCTTTAGCGCGTAACTTAATGCGGTCGCTCATTTCTAAGCGACGTAGGTCTAGGTAGCGGTATTTTAAACGACGCTCTTCAGAGTTCACTTGGTTAAAATCAAGTGGTAATGGCTCTGAGCGGTTAATAATATTAAGCTCAGTGCCTAAAATTTCGATTTCGCCTGTAGGCATGTCTTTATTTACTTGGCTATCTGGGCGTGCACGTACAATACCTTTTAACTGCACACAAAATTCTTGGCGAAGCGTGTTAGCTGAACTCATCAACTCTTCAATGTCAGAATCGAATACAACTTGTACTAAACCTTCTCTATCGCGTAAATCGACAAAGATAAGTCCACCAAGGTCACGTCGTTTGTTGATCCAGCCACATAGTTCAACTTCTTGATCTACGTGAGTTTTATTTAGCTGTCCGCAGTATATAGAGCGCATAGTTTTCCTGTCAGATAAAAGGCGTGCAACGGTCAAAAAACATTCGTTTTAAGTAGGGTAAATCTTTTTTATAAATACGAATATAAAAATAACACCGCTTGCAATTCAAAATAATCAAATTAAGCCCTGTATTATACGCAAGTGATATGAAGATACTAGGGCGGGTGTCGTTTTTTGCATCGGATTTAAAGCAGCATATTTTATTATTTGATACACTATAGCTACTTTATAATTAGGCGTTAGTTTGTATGCTATATATTGGGTGCCCACAGTGGTCAAGCAATGCGTGGAAAGGCAATTTATTTTCGAGCCAATGTAAAAATGCCGATATGCTAAGCCAATACGCGCAACATTTTAACTCTGTAGAGGGAAATACCAGCTTTTACGCCGACCCATCCCCAAGTACTCTTTTACGCTGGGCAAACAGTGTACCCGACGATTTTAAATTTACCTTTAAGTTTCATCGGCGCTTTAGCCATGAGCTAAAGCTGACTAATGTACACAATGAGCTAACCGCTTGGCTTAACTTATTTGCACCAATTTTAGAGAAAACTGGGCAAATTATGCTGCAACTGCCAAGTGCCTTTGGCCCTAATGATTTACCCAAGTTAGCGCAATTTATTAGTCTATTACCCAAAGAGCTAAACTTTGGGGTAGAAGTTCGCCATCCGGCATTTTTTCAAAAGGGTGAAGCCGAAATAGCGCTTAATCAATTATTAATGGCAAATAACATAAACCGTATAGCCATGGATACCCGCGCCCTATTTGCAGTTAAAGCGAATACAGAAGCGCTGATTGATGCACAACAAAAAAAGCCGCATCTGCCCGTGCATGCTATTGCTACAAGTGAGCAACCCATGGCACGTTTTGTTATTGCTAATTTACAAAGTGAATATAAAACCTTTTATAAGCCTTGGCTTAGTAAAGTAAAACAGTGGCTTGATGAAGGAAAAACGCCCTATGTATTTTTTCATACCGCAGACAACCGAGAAGCACCGTTATTAGCAAGGCAGTTTTGTAAGGACCTAGGTTATAACCACAAGGTACTAAATCCATTTAGCGGCGAGGCAGAAGCCCACCAGCAAGCACTGTTTTAAATAACCACTTACAACAAATAAAATGATAGAACTTAGAGAGCAACATGAGTGAATATGCACGTTATTTTACCGGCTACCCTGCAAACATTGTTGAGCAAGTATTAAATCTAATCAGTAATGATAAAGTAAATAACTACTTACTTAAAAAGTATCCGCAGGCACATAATATTACCAGCGACAAAGCACTTTTTAGCTACGCCACAGAGCTTAAAAAACAGTATTTAAAAAATGCCCCGCCGTTTGGTCGCGCCGCATTTAAAAAGCAAGGCGACATGGTCACTAATGCACTTGGCACGCACACCTATCGTATGCAAGGTAAAACTCGCAAGCACGATTTGGCCATCAACAGTGATTTACTGCGCGCTCCCGAGCCGTTATTAAAAGCCTTAGTTGTACACGAGCTCGCTCATTTTAAAGAAAAAGACCATAACAAAAGTTTTTATAAACTTTGTTGTCACATGGAGCCAAGTTACCACCAGCTAGAGCTTGATTTACGCATTTTTTGCGTGGCTGTAGAGCAAGGCAATAATCCTTACTTAAAATGAGCTAATTAAATTGCCGTAAACGCGCTAGTAAATGCACATTAGCTAAGGCAAAACTGTAAATTTAGTTAAACCTATAAGTTGCCCCGATTCTGTTACTACTTGCACCTGCCATTTACCGACAGAATCAGTTGGGAAATTTACTTTATGGGTCCACGCTCTATAACCTTGCTCTCGCCCACCACTTATATTTAGTGTGATCCGATCTACTTCTTTATTGTTGTATAGCCACACATGAAATATTTTTTCATTTAATCCTCTGGGCGCTTTAACAGCAGTCCACGTATATAACCCCTGATGATGTAGTGAATAAGAGTCTAATTGCTTAATATTACCAATAGGTTGGCGTTGCTCTAAATCAACCTCGTGCGATAAAGTAATATCGGTTAAGCGCAAAGCCGCTGGCGGCACCCAGCTACGTAGTTGCCATAAGCCAGCACTCAATATACACAAAATCACTACCAATAAAGGAAATCGCCACCAGCGGGTATTAGGCATTAAGTTGCCTAAACTGGGGAGGGTAAAAATAACAGCAGTAACCAAAGCAATTGCTAAGCTTTGGCTAGTGGTTACATTAAATAAAATAGGCAAAGTAACCAATATAACTACAAACAATGCAAAGTTATGAAACACCGCAAATAACATGCGATTTTTTGCTAACTTTTTATAATACAAAGGATCAATTACCGATATGACTGCACACATTATCATTAGCGCGGTAAAAATAGCTTGCGGGTGATCCCACTGCGTTACCGCTAAAAAAAATGGCAAAGCAAAAAACAGGCTTTCTTGTTGCACCATTTGTAAAGCAAAGCGCATAAAGTTGGGCGATACCGCGACACCAAATCTTTGCTCTACTTTATCGCGCAACCAGTTATCAATAATTAACCATACCCAGCTCACTAGCAAAAATATGGCAATAAATTGCGAAAACGATTCTTTTCGCTCAACTAACACATAACTTGCCACACCAGAGCAAAATGCTATTACTGCTAATAATCCCGGCCGCTGTTGCATTGCGATTATAAATTTTGTTATTAAACTTTTAAAATAGTCCATCTAATTTTGGGTCCGTACAAGTGTGCATGCTAAAGCGCTTAAAAACATAAGCGTTTTATCTTAAAGTAATTACCTGAACAACACATAAATAGCATAAAACCCCTTAGCTTATTAACAATATAATAATCGGTAGTAATATTAAGTGATGACTATTTTGGTTGTTTTAAATGGGTGCGCGAAATTTCTTCATTTACCCAGTGTAGTAACTGTTTTATTGCCTTAGATAGCACCTGATTTTGCCGCACTATATAACCTAAACTGGTGGTTGGGAATTGCGGTAAAGCCGTTACTGTATTGGTTAAATTAGCTTTAGAGCGCAGCGAAAACTCAGGAACAATTGCCACGCCAAAACCAGCTTCTGCCCAATCAATTTGTGCATCAACACTACCCACTTCCATAACCCGATAACTCGGTAAATTTAAAGACGGTAGCGCATTATCTAATAACTCTCGTGTGCGGGTATCGTGGCCTAATAAAATTAATGTTGGCGGCTCAATGAGTACCATACTTTCATCGTTTTTTGCTTGCTGCCATAACGCTAAATTATTTCCCAGCGCACACCACTTTATCTGTTGGAGTTCACTAAAATGCAGTGGCTCACTTTCTTTTTGAGCAATAACAAAGCCTAAATCGGCTTCTGCACTTTTAACCAGCGCCGATGCCTGTGATGAGGTGGTATTAAGCAAGGTAAAATCAATCCCCGGGAACTGGGTTTTAAACAGCTGAAAAGGCTCTATGAGTAACAAGCGAGAAATAATATCACTAGCTGCAATGGTGAGTGTGCCTTGGCTTAAGTTATTTATTGCATTTAGATCAGACTGACATACCTTCAATTCCCATAAGGTTTTTTGCCCCGACTGTAATAAACGCAAACCCGCTTGGGTTAAACAAAAGGGGTTACGCTCGATTAACTTTACCCGCGTCATTTTTTCTAACTGCTTAATATGCAAGCTCACATTAGGTTGCGTCATGTGCAGTGCACTTGCCGTTTTACCAAAGTGCTTTAGCTCTGCTAATGTAACAAAGGTTTTTAACCAATGAATATCTAACATCTCACTTCCTTAATATTGCACACGCCATATGGAATCCTTATTGATATTATAATTATAATTAATTTCTCTTATTTTAACAGCCCGCATATCATATCAGCTTGTTCAATTTGGAGATTAAATTATGCCGTCAATTGTTGTTGTAGGTGCAAACTGGGGTGATGAAGGCAAAGGCCGCATCGTAGATTTTTTAGCTGAGAACGCATCAGCAAGCATTCGCTTTCAAGGTGGTAATAACGCCGGTCATACCGTTGTGAATGATTTTGGCACCTTTAAACTACACCAATTACCTAGCGGTATTTTTAATCCTGATTGCATAGCAGTACTTGGCCCTGGCATGGTAATAAGCCCTAGCGCCTTAAGTGAAGAAATAGCCGAAGTTAAAGCCGCTGGCGTTAATGTAAAGCTGTGTATTTCTGATCGTGCCACTTTATGTCTGCCTTTACATGCCCTTGAAGACACCCTTGAAGAATTACGTTTAGGCGACGCTGCTTACGGCTCGACTCGCCAAGGTATTTCGCCAGCGTATGGCGACCGAGTAATGAAAAAAGGCATTTTAGTGGGTTGGTTAAATCAGCCTGACGTTTTACTAGAGCGTATTCAATTTATGCTTGATTGGAAAATGCCACAGCTAAAAGCCTTATATCCAAGTTGTGATTTTTCGCAAACAGCTGAAGAAATGACGCAGTGGTTACTCGATGTTACCGCGCCTTGGCGTGCATTTATTTGTAATGTAACAGAGCCGTTAAAAGCACTACAAAAACAAAATGCTAATTTATTATTTGAAGCTCAGTTAGGTGCAGGTCGCGATTTAGTCTATGGCGAATACCCTTACACTACCTCTTCAAACGTAACGGCCGCTTATGCAGGCATCGGCAGCGGTTTACCAGCGCTTCGTCCTGAACGTGTTGTTGCGGTAGCAAAGTCGTTTAGCTCATCAGTAGGTACGGGTACTTTAGTTACTGCAATGGAAGAGCAAGACAATTTTCGTGAAAGCGCTAACGAATATGGCGCAGTAACTGGCCGCCCACGGGACATGGGCTACTTTGATGCAGTTGCCACGCGCAATGGTGTTGAGCTACAAGCTGCAACCGAAATTGCTTTAACCAAAATTGATTGTTTATCGGGTATGAAAGATTTAAAAATCTGTGTTGCCTATGACGGCGATCATAGCGAAAACCCAATTTGGCCACAAACAGCTGCATTAAGCCCTGTATATGAAAATATGCAACCTTGGGATGAAGACATTACCGATTGTCGTACCTTCGACAGTCTACCAATTGCAGCGCAACAATACGTTGAGCGCATTGAAGCGTTAATGGGCGTACCAATAACTATGGTGTCTGTTGGTCCTGAGCGCGAACAGATGATTATTCGCTAAATAGCGCTATTGTGTTTAAATAACTGTTGGGTTTGCATGTAACCCAACAGTTATTAATAAAGGTCACACTGCGCGTGGCTGATTTTATGACCTTAACCACATAATTATTTTAACTTATTCTTACAGCCCTAGCCCTGCCATAAAGTCGTCATCATCACTATCTTCTGCTTCTTTTTCAGCTTTAGCCTTGGCTTTTTCTGCTTTTTGTTTTGCTTCGTTTTCGATGATGTCGTCGGGATCTATTGCTTCGACAATGTCAAAGTCGTGTAATTTAATAAACTCAGTTTTATCCATTGCCAGCTCTAAATAAAATATATTTTGCTTACTGGTGGTAAACGTTACGCGGCGCGCTTGTGGGCGATCCATTGTGGTATCTACAGAAATTTGTACCTGTTTATTAATTGCCATCATTTTTGGCTGATTTTGGGTAATAGAGGTATGTAATTGCTCGCGTACTTTAGAGGTAAAGTCACCAACTATTTGGTTCATTAGCTCGCCTAATACGTTGGATACATCGTCAGACAAATGACTATGTGCTATTTCTTCCTCGGGCATACCCATGTTACGCATGTAATCGCCATAAATTTCCATTGCCGCTTGCGATGTGAAATTAGTAATTACTAAGCCAGTAAAGCCACCATCAAATAACACAAAACAGCCAATATCTGGGCGCATACAAGTACGAGTAATTTTTTGCACCATAGCGGAGTAACTAACACTATTGCCACTGGCCGATGTGAGTACCCCTGTAACCGAGTGACAAAGGGTTGCCAATATATCATCGGTGCTAATAACTTTACTTTTGCTCATTTAATAGTCTCATTTATACTTATTTTTCATTATTCTAGCCAAGCTACTTAATTTATCACTGACTATCCAGCATAAAATGTTAAAATAGCGCCATTATTTTCAAAGAGACTGGCTTCGTGACCATTAAAGACAGTATTTATGCCTCTGAGCAACAAGTTAAAGACTTTAGTTTTGATCAAAACGTAGTCGAAGTTTTTCCTGATATGATCCAGCGCTCTGTGCCGGGTTACGCCACTATAGTAAGTACTATGGGTAAACTTGCCGGTGAGTATGCGCAAAGTAACTCTAACCTTTACGATTTAGGCTGCTCGCTGGGCGCGGTTACATTAAGTATGCGCCGTAATATTCGCACCGATAACTGCCATATTATTGCAGTCGATAACTCACAAGCTATGGTTGAGCGTTGTAAGGTACATTTACAAGGTTTTAAGTCAGAAGTACCGGTTACCGTTACTTTAGGAGACATTAACGAGCTTGAAATTCAAAATGCTTCAGTGGTGGCAATGAACTTTACGCTGCAGTTTATTCCGCATGCACAGCGCCAAGCAGTCCTTGAAAAAATATACGCCAACTTAAAACCCGGCGGTGTATTGCTGCTGAGCGAAAAAATAAAAGCCGAAAACGAGCTGTGCGATAATTTACTAATTGACCTACACCACGACTTTAAACGCCATAATGGGTATTCGGAGCTTGAAATAAGTCAAAAGCGCACCGCTATTGAAAACGTAATGCGCCCAGATACGCTAAGCACGCACTTTACCCGCTTAAAAGACATTGGCTTTAGCCAAACTCAGGCGTGGTACCAATGTTTTAATTTTTGCTCAATGATCGCAATTAAATAAAGAGAGTAAGTAATTTATGTCTCAATGGTTTAACCAATTTTACGCTGCTATTGCACAAAGCCCACTTAGTCACTGGCTAGAAACTCTGCCTGCGCAATTAAAACACTGGCAGTTAGAGGCAAGTCATGGCGACTTACCACAGTGGCAAAAAGTGCTTAAAAATTTACCTGAGGTTAAAACTCAACATGTTGATATTACTACTCAGGTAAAAATTGGCACTCCGGGTGAAATGACCGATGGTGAGCAAAAACAAACCCTACATTTGTTAAAGCGCATGATGCCATGGCGCAAAGGCCCATTTAGTGTTCACGGTATTGAAATAGATACAGAGTGGCGCAGCGATTGGAAATGGGATCGCCTGCTTCCACATATTGAGCCACTCAAAGGCCGCACAGTGTTAGATATTGGCTGCGGCTCGGGCTATCATTTATGGCGTATGCGTGGTGAAGGCGCTCAGTTTGTAGTAGGCATTGACCCTTCTGACTTATTTTTGTGTCAGTTTCAAGCTATAAAACACTTTAATCCCGACGAAAACGTACACTTATTACCACTGGGTGTTGAGGCACTACCCGAGTTAAAAGCATTTGATACGGTATTTTCGATGGGGGTACTTTATCACCGCCGCTCGCCTATCGACTTTTTAGCGCAATTAAAAGCACAACTGCGCCCCGGTGGCGAGCTGGTACTAGAAACCTTAGTCATTGAAGGCGACGAAAATACAGTGCTTGTACCCACTGATCGCTATGCAAAAATGCGTAATGTATGGTTTATTCCAAGCACTGCGGCATTAAAACTGTGGATGGAGCGCGTGGGCTTTAAAAACGTACAAATTAAAGACTGCGCAATTACTACGCTAGATGAGCAACGCAAAACAGCTTGGATGGAAAACGAATCGTTAGTCGACTTTTTAGATCCAAACGACACCAGTAAAACCATTGAAGGTTACCCAGCACCACTACGTGCTATTTTAACTGCTAAAGCATAGCGTTAACGGCAACATCAGCAAACAATAAAAAACGCCTACGGGCGTTTTTTTGTTTATTTAGCCAGCAATTAGCGGACAAGTGTCCTGTTAATTATTTCAATACTATATTTACGCTAGCCGCGGTTACGCAATTGTTGTAAAATACGCGCGTTTCTAAGCAACCCAAAACAACTATTTTGAGGAAAACCTGTGAGCGAACAAAAACAGTCTCTAAGCTATAAAGACGCGGGCGTAGATATCGACGCTGGTAATGCACTTGTTGAGCGTATTAAAGGTGTGGTTAAAAAAACTCGTCGTCCTGAAGTAATGGGCGGTATTGGTGGTTTTGGCGCACTTTGCGAAATTCCAGCAGGTTATAAGCAACCAGTATTAGTTGCCGGCACTGATGGTGTGGGTACTAAGTTACGTTTAGCTATCGATCTTAAAAAGCACGACACTGTAGGTATCGACTTGGTCGCTATGTGTGTAAACGATTTAATTGTTCAAGGTGCTGAACCGCTGTTTTTCCTAGATTACTATGCAACAGGTAAGCTAGACGTAGACACTGCCGCAGACGTAGTAACCGGCATTGGTAAAGGCTGTGAAATTTCTGGCTGTGCCCTTATTGGTGGCGAAACCGCAGAAATGCCTGGTATGTACGCCGGCGAAGACTACGATATGGCTGGTTTTTGTACCGGTGTTGTAGAAAAATCAAAAATTATTGATGGCACTAAAGTAGCCGCGGGCGATCAACTTATTGCCCTTGCTTCAAGTGGTCCGCATTCAAATGGTTTCTCGCTAATTCGCAAAGTACTTGAAGTATCTAACGCAGATACAAGCGCTGATTTTGAAGGCAAAACATTAGGCGAAACATTACTTGAACCTACTCGCATTTACGTTAAACCACTGCTTGAGTTATTCAAGCACGTTGACGTACACGCGCTTTCGCACATTACCGGTGGCGGCTTTTGGGAAAATATCCCACGCGTATTACCTGCCTCTGCAAAAGCAGTAGTAAAAGGCGATAGCTGGCAGTGGCCACCTATTTTTAACTGGTTACAAGAAAACGGTAACATTACTACGCATGAAATGTACCGCACATTTAACTGTGGTGTAGGCATGGTATTAGTTGTTCCAGCCGACAAACTTGAGCAAAGTTTAAGCATGCTAAAAGACTTGGGCGAAAACGCATGGCACCTTGGTGAAATTCAAGACGCAGCGCCTGGCGAAGAGCAAGTTGAAATTGTAGGTGGTGCTAAGTAATGGCACCCACTCGTCTTGTAGTTTTAATCTCAGGCGGTGGCTCTAATTTACAAGCCATTATTGATGCCTGTGAAAGTGGCGAGATAAATGCGCAAATAGCGGCTGTTATTAGTAACAAAGCAGACGCTTATGGCCTTGAACGTGCTAAGCAAGCTGGCATTGCTACACAAGTGCTGAGTCATAAAGATTTTGACTCGCGCGAGGCCTACGATACACAGTTAATGAGCATCATTGACTCTTTTATACCGAATCTAGTTGTATTAGCTGGGTTTATGCGTATTCTTACTCCTAACTTGGTACAAAAATATATTGGAAAAATGTTGAACATTCATCCATCTTTGTTGCCTAAGTACCAGGGGCTGAATACCCACCAAAGAGCAATTGATGCAAATGATGATGTTCATGGCGTAAGTGTTCATTTTGTAACTGAAGAGCTAGACGGAGGTCCGGTTATACTTCAGGCAAAAGTACCTGTACTCAAGGATGATACAGCAGACACATTAGCAAAACGCGTGCACGAACAAGAGCATATAATTTATCCTTTGGTGGTCAAGTGGTTCAGTGAACACAGACTAACTATGGAAGCAGATTATGCAGTTCTTGACGAAACAAAACTTCCTGCACACGGCGCGCAGTACCCACAATAAAAAAATAAGTGCCCTGCTATTATGTGTGGGCACTTTACTTCCAACTAGCCTTATTGCCGGCGAATTGACACAGTACGAAGCTAAGTATGATATTTTACGCAAAGGTAAAAATCATGGTGAAGCCGTGCGTGAACTCAAAAAGATAAGTGACGATAACTACGAGTTAACCTATCACAGCAATATTGAGTGGATGATTTTTTCTGACTCACGCCAGGAAACCTCTAAATTTACCTTTAAAGATGGCAAAGTGAGCCCGCATCATTATTCAATGATCCGTACTGGCACTGGTCCTGATAAAGATTACAACATTGATTTTGACGCACAAAAAAAAGTAGTTAACAGTAGTCGCAGCGAATACCCGCTTGAATGCGAATGGACCGATGACTTTCAAGATGCTATTTCGTATCAGGTACAAGTGCGCGAAGGTTTGAAAAAAGGCGAAACCAGTTTTTCATTCCCATTAATCGATAAAAAAGGTAATCGCCGCGACTACAATTTTGAAGTTGTTGCAACAGAGACGATTTCATTACCTATCGGCAACGTAGAAGCAATTAAAGTAAAACGCTTATACGATAACGACAAACGCCAAGCACTTGCTTGGTTTGCACCAGAAATGGATTACATGTTAGTGCGTATGTGGAAAGGTGAAAAAGGAATGGAACAATTTGAAGTGCAAATAAACTCATTTACCGTGACAACACCTGTCATTGCCCCACCTGCTGATATTAAAAAAGTAACAAGCCCAGAGTAAGCAATTATTTTTAGCTACAAATGGCTTTATTACTATTTGTTTATATCTTTATTACTATTTGTTTATATCTTTATTACTATTAGTTTATATAAAGCGCGATGCAAATCGCGCTTTTTTTATACGTTTTTTCGCGATTAAATCTAAAAGTTAAGCTTTATTATGCTTCACTTTGCTGCTGCGCAGAAGCTGGCAAGCCAAAAACTCGATCGAACGCCCATGTAAAAACAATTGCATAAACAAAAAAGAATATAAAAAATCCAAGGTTCGCTATAAACGCACTAAGCACTGAAATTTTCAACCACAGCGCCATAACCGGCACTAAAATTAAAACAAGGCCACCTTCAAAGCCAATTCCGTGTAATAAGCGACGATTGAATGAGCGACCTTTTATTGTTTGCTGGGACTCCCAGCGCTCAAATAACGCATTAAATACATAGTTCCAGCTAAGTGCTACGCTGGATAATACAAAAGCGAGGCCTATCGCCGAAGTGGCTGATTTATCAAACATAAAACTTATAATAGGGCCAACAAAAGCAATGGCAAATAATTCATACAACACAGCTTGTAGAATACGGCGTTTTTTAGGAGTCATAATATAATTCCGATAATAAATAATATACTGGGTCAGCTCAATATAAAAGCCCGCGTCTACTTTACTACAACAGTTGTTTGCCTCTCAACTAAGCGCTAAAGGCAAAAAACAAGCTTAAATCAATTCACCCATCTTAAATAATACAAACTCACCCGGCTGCATTTTTTTCCAGCGCTCGTCGTTAGTCAGTGGTTTTGTTGCTATAACACTAACAATATCGTTGGGCGTGGTTTCTTCGTTAAAATCGACCACCATGTCAGCATCAATCAAGGTCGCTTTTCCAAAGGGCGCACGGCGAGTTATGTAATGTAAGTTATTGGTACAGTAAGCTAAAACAAATACGCCATCGGTCAGCAGCATATTAAAAACGCCCTTTTCACGCAGTGTATGCGAAAGCGTTGCTGCATAACGAAATACCGATGCCATATCCTCTGGCTTATTTGGGTACTTAGTGCGTATTTGATCCAGCAGCCAGCAAAAAGCCAACTCGCTGTCAGTATCGCCAACAGGTCGGTAATGATCAGGCTTTAAATCATGGTAATTAGATAACTGGCCGTTATGCGCATAAGTAATTTCGCGCCCCCACAGTTCACGCGTAAATGGGTGCGTGTTTTCAAGGCATACTTTACCGCGGTTACCTTGGCGAATATGGCTAATAACGGACACACTTTTAATCGGGTATGCTTTAACTAACTTAGCTATTTCTGACTGGTAGCTCGGCTGCGGATCTTTAAAGGTTCTGCAGCCTTTGCCTTCGTAAAATGTAATACCCCACCCATCTCTATGTGGCCCAGTATTACCGCCGCGCTCCAGCAGCCCCGAAAAACTAAAACAAATATCTGTAGGCACATTCGCCGACATGCCAAGCAATTCACACATAAAATAAATAACCTTTAAACCACGTATTAATAAATAACGTTATATTTTTATATTAAGCGTACACTATTTAGTTGTGTGTACGGGCGTCTATATTTACTTAAAAAATAACATTTTACTATTAGATTAAATTTTTTTTGTCGCTATGAATGCATAGACTAAAGCTGTAACTTACTTTATTAACGCTGACTCTATTAAATGAGCTGCTTTTTTACGGTTATTTCGATTAAAATTTAACTACGTAAGGTACTTGAAACTTAGCGTTACTAACGCTACTCTAACTAAGGTGGTCTGACCTCTAATAAGGAATTAGCAATGACACTCATATTTACACTCGGTTTAATCGCACTGCTCAGCGCAGCGGTTTACCACAGAGCAAGTTGGAACACCGCACTTGGTGTTTCTATTGCAACATTATTAATTGGTACCTTTGCGGGTGCTTTTGGTTTAATTAGTTGGATAATATTTTTAATTATAGCGGTGCCTCTCTCTGTTACTGGTATTCGCCAGCAATATATTGTTAAGCCTCTTTTTACTATGTTTAAAAAAGTAACGCCTAGCATGTCTGATACTGAAAAGTCAGCCATTGATGCCGGTACAACATGGTGGGAAGCTGATTTATTTTGTGGTAACCCAGATTGGAAAAAGTTACACCAATATCCAGTGCCTAAGCTAACTATTGAAGAACAAGCCTTTATCGATGGCCCTGTTGAAGTAGTGTGTAGTATGCTCGATGACTGGGAAGCAACACACGAACTTACCGATCTTCCTCAAGATGTATGGCAATACCTAAAAGATAACAAATTTTTTGCCATGATCATCAAAAAAGAATATGGCGGTTTACAGTTCTCAGCATTTGCACAGTCGTGCGTACTACAAAAGCTAACCAGTAAATCAACCTTACTTTCGTCAATTGTTGGCGTACCAAACTCATTAGGCCCTGGTGAATTACTCCAGCACTATGGAACAAAAGAGCAAAAAGACCATTACTTACCGCGCCTTGCCAGTGGCCAAGAAATTCCATGTTTTGCATTAACCTCGCCAGAAGCAGGTTCTGATGCAAGCTCAATTCCAGACTACGGTGTAGTATGTAAAGGACAATGGAAAGGTGAAGAAGTTGTAGGTGTTAGCCTTACATGGAACAAGCGTTATATTACGCTTGCACCTGTGGCTACGGTACTAGGGCTTGCATTTAAATTACAAGATCCTGATGGTTTAATTGGTGATAATAAAGAGCCTGGCATTACCTGTGCACTTATTCCAACCGATACTCCAGGGGTTGAAATTGGTCGTCGCCACTTCCCGCTTAATGTGCCGTTTCAAAATGGTCCTACGCAGGGTAAAGATATATTCGTACCGCTTGATTACATTATTGGTGGGCCAGATATGGCAGGCCAAGGCTGGCGTATGCTGGTTGAGTGTTTATCAGTTGGCCGTGCAATTACATTGCCGTCAAACTCAGCCGGTGGCATTAAAATGATTGCTGTTGCAACCGGTGCCTACAGCCGTATTCGTCGCCAGTTCCGCTTACCTATTGGTAAAATGGAAGGCGTTGAAGAGTCGTTAGCAAAACTTGCTGGTTATGCATATAGCTCTGATGCTGCAGTAAGCATGTCTACCGGTGCGGTAGATTTAGGCGAAAAACCTTCGGTTGTTTCGGCTATTATTAAATACCACCTTACAGAACAAATGCGTGACTCTACCCTGCACGCCATGGACGTACTTGGCGGTAAGGGCATCATGCTTGGGCCAAATAACTATTTAGGCCGTGGTTATCAAGGTGCACCTATTGCGATTACCGTTGAAGGTGCCAACATTTTGACCCGTAATATGATTATTTATGGTCAAGGTGCAATTCGCTGTCACCCGTTTGTACTTACCGAACTAGGTGCGTGCGAAATTGAAGACCGTGAAGAAGCGCTAAACGTATTTGATAAAGCATTAATGGGTCACATTGGCTTTACCATGTCTAACCTTGTGCGCACTAAATGGCTCGCGTTAACGGGTGCTCGTTTTACAAGTGTGCCGTACAAAGACGAAACCGCTGAGTTTTACCGTATAGCGTCGCGCTTTAGTGCATCACTTGCACTTATGTCTGACATTAGCATGGCAGTATTTGGTGGCTCACTAAAACGTAAAGAGCGTATTTCTGCTCGCTTAGGTGACTTACTAAGCTACCTATACTTAGTGTCTGCAACGCTTAAACGTTATAACGACGAAGGCCGTAAAAAAGAAGACTTCCCGTTAGTACAGTGGAGCTGTCAAGATCACCTGTATCATTGTCAACGCGCACTTGCTGATTTAATTAATAACATGCCTTCTGCTCCACTGCGTGGCGTATTAAAAGTATTGTTATTCCCGTTTGGCCGTCCGGTTCGTAAACCTACCGACCAACTTGAACACAAATTAGCGCAAATACTACAAGTACCTAGCGAAACGCGTAATCGTTTGGCAAGCTATGTGTATTTAACAAATGAGCCGCTTAACCTTGTAGGCCGTCAAGAGCAAACGCTTAAAGACGTACTTGAAGTTGAGCCATTATTTGACCGTGTATGTAAAGAAAAAGGCCTTAAACTGCCATTCTTTCAGCTTGATAAAGTAGCGCAAATGGGTCTTGAGGCTGGTATTTTAAGCCAAGCAGAAGCTGACAAGTTAGCAGCTGTAGAACAAGCTCGTTTAGACGTTATAAACGTTGACGACTTTGATCCTGCTGATTTACTCGCTGGTAAAGCAGCTCGTAATAATAAACCTAAAAAAACTGATGCCGCTAAATAAGCCCAGCATCTACTTTTAAGTTATAAAAGCCAGCACATTATGTGCTGGCTTTTTTATGTGTAAGATTTTGATACACTTTTGTTGTACATAAAACCAGCTGCTTATTGCGTTTAAAAACTGTTCAGGTAAAACTGCTATAAATACTTTAACCTAAATTCGGGTTATAAAAACAACAGTGAAGGAACGTAACAATGAAGCAAATTATTAAACTTACAATAATTACATGCGCAGTTACCCTAGCGCTCTCTGGTTGCAGTGAATCAACCAACTCATCCTCATCCTCATATACAGCCCCGCTAACCAGCTCTAAAGCGCATGTAAAAGAACTGAGCACCTACTCAGCTGAAACATTTTTTGATACCACCTCAATTATGGGGAGTAGCTTTTCACCCCATGGCGATAAAATTTTAGTCAGTAGTGATGAAAGTGGCATTTACAGCCTATATGAGGTTAATGTCCAAACAGGCGGCAAAACTCGCTTAACCGATTTTACCGACAGTACCTACCCTATCCGCTATTTTCCAAATGATGAGCGAGTGTTGTTTACAAAAGACACGGGCGGTAACGAACGCTTTCATATTTATGTACGCGAAACTGACGGCACAGTAAAAGACTTAACCCCAGGGGATGAAACCCGTGCTAGTTTTGCCGGCTTCACTAAAAATGCCAGCCAATTTTTTATTACCAGCAATCAGCGTGATGCTAAGTTTATGGATTTATATCGCGTTAATAGTAAAACCTATAAAGTAACGCCTGTTTATCAAAATACTTTAGGACTAAATATAGGTGCAATAAGCCCAAATGGTCGTTTTATTGCGCTGTCTAAAAGTAATAGCAACAAAGACAGCGATACCTTTATTTTAGATACTTATACTAAAACACTAAAGCCACAATTAATTTCAAAACACCATACACCTGCTCAATACAGCCCTGAAACCTTCTCTGCCGATAACAAATACTTATACTACTCTACAGACGCTAAAGGTGAGTTTTCGCAGATGTGGCGTTATGACCTAGCTTCTGGCGAGCACAGCCCAGCTTTAGCCGATGACTGGGACGTAAGCTTTATTTATTTTTCAACGTCGGGGCGCTACCAGGTAAGTGGTGTGAACGCCGATGCCAGCACTAAAGTAACCGTGATCGATACGCAAACGAATAAAGAAATTGCCATGCCTAAGCTACCGGCAGGTAATTTACGGGGTGTGAGCTTTTCAGCTGATGAGCAAAGCATGGCCTTTTATTTAAATTCAGACACTGCACCTAGTAATTTATTTGTATGGCAAGTAGGCAGTAATAACACGCAGCAATTAACTAATACCCTCAGTAAAAAAATTAATCAAAACGATTTAGTGCAAAGCACTATAGTACGCTTTAAGAGCTTTGATGGTTTAGAAATACCAGGTGTTTTATATAAACCCAAGCAAGCGAGTAGCACCAACAAAGTGCCTGCGTTAATTTGGGTGCACGGTGGGCCAGGCGGACAAAGCCGTACCGGTTATAGTGCGATGCAACAGCATTTGGTAAATCATGGTTACGCCATTTTTGCAGTTAATAATCGAGGCAGCTCGGGCTATGGTAAAACCTTTTTTCATTTAGATGATAAAAAGCACGGCACCGATGACCTACAAGATATTGTATACGGCAAAAAACATTTACAGAGCTTAGAGTGGGTCGATACCGATAAAATTGGCATTATGGGTGGTAGCTATGGCGGCTTTATGACCGCGGCAGCCCTTGCCTTTGAACCCGAAGAGTTTAAAGTTGGGATTAATATTTTTGGAGTAACCAACTGGGTACGTACACTTAATTCTATTCCTCCTTGGTGGGAGAGCTTTAAAAAGTCGCTGTACGACGAAATGGGCGATCCGGCAACAGACGGTGATCGTCACCGCGCCATTTCACCGTTATTCCACGCTAGAAACATCATCAAGCCACTTATGGTTATTCAAGGCGCTAACGATCCGCGCGTGTTACAAGTTGAAAGTGATGAGCTTGTAGCTGCAGTTAAAGCCAATGGCGTACCAGTTGAGTATGTATTGTTTGACGATGAAGGTCATGGTTTTAGCAAAAAAGAAAATCGGATCACGGCATCAAACGCTTACTTGAAATTTTTAGAGCAGTATTTAAAAGCTGAATAAGTTTGCACTGATTAATTTATGCCTGCATTTTTGTGGGCTTTTTTATGTGCTAAGAAATGTAATTTATGATTTTTATTGTATTCAACTTGTTATTGAGGAAATAACAAGTGGCGGAGTGGACGGGACTCGAACCCGCGACCCCCGGCGTGACAGGCCGGTATTCTAACCAACTGAACTACCACTCCGCAGTGGTATGTGCATGGGGTAATGCACTTACTAATTTTGTTACTGATATCAAATGGCGGAGTGGACGGGACTCGAACCCGCGACCCCCGGCGTGACAGGCCGGTATTCTAACCAACTGAACTACCACTCCGCAG
>NZ_JBEOOB010000033.1:0-43074 GCF_040308685.1 Pseudoalteromonas sp. 20-MNA-CIBAN-0454
AGGGATCACCGCTGTTAAAATTTGCGGTGGAAAGTGAGCTTTAGTGCTTGCTGTCCACCTCAGGGCGTGTTGTTAGCGCAAAACAGGCTCAAATCTGGTTGGAATACCGATAAAACACGTAAACTTACCATAACATTGGGCTGTTTAATTATGCTACCGGCACTGCTTGCAATGGCTAACCCAGGTGGCCCAGTAACAGCGGTACTTATTATGGCGGTTATTTTATTTGGTTTTCAAACAGCCATTGGTAACGTACAAACATTACCGAGTGACTTACTGGGTAAAAAGGCTGTGGGCACACTATCAGGCTTCTCTGGTATGGCGGCAAAGTTAGGTGCTGTAGGCCTTACATCTTTGGTTCCTATACTTACTGCCGATGGTAATTATGCGCCAGCATTTATTATTGGTGCCTCATTAGCAATTATTGCAATGGCTGCTGTTTGGATCCTTATTCCAAAAATAGAACCTCTTAAAAAGCCTCAATAATCTCGATACTAACTGCTATGCCACTGTGTTTTATAAAGCGCATAGCAGTTAACTACATAGGATAACTTCCAAAATGAAAAATATTTACTTTCTTGGTGAATGCATGGTCGAGCTTAGAGCTATGAGTGAGGCAACACTGCACCAATCATTTGCAGGTGATGTTTATAATTCTGCTGTTTATTTAAAGCGTAGCTTTGCGCAAATTTCGACCTCTGTTGTAACCGCTTTAGGCCAAGATAACTTAAGTAAAAAAATGCTTGAACGCTTTGAAAGCGAACAGTTAGACACTCAGTTTGTATTTGCTCACGATACCAAAGTACCGGGCATGTATTACATAGAAACGGATGAGCATGGCGAGCGTAGCTTTATTTATTGGCGCAGTGATGCTGCCGCTAAAAAGATTGTTGATTTTTTAACTCCCGATCTTGTTGAGCAACTTTCACAAGGTGATATGTTTTTCTTTTCGGGTATTTCACTTGCTGTAATAGAAGAAGGAGCGCGCGAGCGCTTTTGGCAAATTGTAACGCAGCTCAAAAATGCCGGAGTAAAAATAGTGTTTGATCCCAATTACAGAGCGCGTTTATGGAAAAACACAGAGGAGACGAAAGCGCAGTATCATTTAGCGTTTTCTGTTGCAGACATTACCCTGCCAGGCGTTGAAGATTTAGCCACACTTTATAATGTGCATAGCGTAGATGCGGTTATTGAATACTTACAAAAATATAAAATTGAAGAAATTGTTGTGAAAAATGGTCCAGCATCAGTTGTGACAAAACACGACAATACACTTCAGAGCCATACTATTATACCGGTTAAAAATGTTGTTGATACAACCTCCGCGGGTGATGCTTTTAACGGTGTATATTTAGGTGCGCGTTTATCGGGGCTAACTATTGAAAACGCAGTACAACTTGCTGCAAAAGCTGCCGGTGCAGTTATACAACAACCCGGGGCTATTGTGCCAAAAGATATATTTCAGTTAGCAATGGCTGAAGCCGCTATTTAACTAAATTTAAAGGCCGCATCAGTTCGGCCGGATTATCTTTAATAAAGGAACAAGGTTATGACTCGCTTTTCTGAACTTATGTCAGGGCAAACATTATTGCCTATAATTCAAGCCGACACACCAGAGCAAGGCGTTAAAATAGCTCAAGCTATGGCCAATGCTGGCCTTACTTTGGTTGAAGTAGTTCTTAGAACTGATGCATCGTTAGATGCATTAAAAGCTATTAAAAAGCAGGTGCCAGCGCTTAAAGTAGGTGCTGGTACAGTAATAAATACTGACATTTTAGAGCAAGCACTTGCAGCAGGTGCCGACTTTATTGTTACGCCAGCAGTGTCTCCGCAATTATTAGCCGCGCTAACAAAATGCAATGTACCGGTACTTCCTGGTGTGTCTAACACGGGTGACATTTTAATGGCGCTTGAGTACGGTTTTGAAGAGCAAAAATTATTCCCTGCATCGCTCGCTGGTGGTGCACCATTCGTATCGGCTGTATCGTCAGTATTTAGAGCCGCTAGCTTTTGTCCTACAGGTGGCGTAAGCGAGCAAAATAAAATGGATTACTTATCTTTAAATAATGTATTTGCTGTGGGTGGCACTTGGATCGCAAATAAAGAGTGGGTTGCACAAGAAAACTGGCAAGCAATTACTGACTCGTGTATTCAAGCATTAAAGTAGTAAGGAACAAACAATGAAAGATTTAGCCCCGGCAATATTGCCAGGTGTAGTAGTTGGCGACGATGTAAGAATTGTATACGAACATGCACGTGCTAATCAGTATGCTTTACCTGCGGTAAATGTTGTTAGTACAACGTCTATTAATGCAACGCTTGAAGCTGCAAAAAAAATGAACTCGCCTGTTATTATTCAGCTTTCTAATGGCGGCGCACAATTTTTTTGTGGTAAAAGTTTGGTATTACCAGAGCAACAATCTGCAGTACTTGGCGCAGTTAGTGCGGCTAAATATGTACATACAGTTGCTGCGCATTATGAAATCCCCGTAATGCTACATACAGATCATGCTGCTAAAAAGTTACTACCTTGGATAGATGGTTTGCTCGATGCAGGTGAACAGCACTTTGAGATAACGGGCAAACCACTTTTTAGCTCGCATATGATAGATTTATCTGAAGAACCTTTAGAAGAAAATATCGAGATATGTGCGCGTTATTTAGCGCGCATGAGCAAAATAGGGATGACGCTTGAAATTGAACTTGGTTGTACCGGTGGCGAAGAAGATGGTGTTGATAACTCTCACCTAGACAGTTCTGCACTGTATACGCAACCTGAAGATGTTGCTTACGCGTATGAGCGATTAAGCAAAATAAGCCCTAACTTTATTATTGCGGCGTCTTTTGGCAACGTTCATGGTGTTTATAAGCCGGGTAACGTGGTACTTACACCAACCATTTTAAAAGACTCACAAGCTTACGTATCAAATAAATTTAATTTACCCCCTAACTCAATTAACTTTGTATTTCATGGTGGTAGTGGCTCAGAGTACGACAAAATTGTTGAATCTTTAACCTATGGCGTAGTTAAAATGAATATTGATACCGACACCCAATGGGCGTGTTGGACCGGTATTTTAGATTATTACACTAGCAAGCAAGCGTACTTACAAGGCCAAATTGGTAACCCAGATGGGGACGATAAACCCAATAAAAAATACTATGATCCACGCGTATGGCTTCGCCATTCAGAGCAAAGTATGGTTGCAAGGCTTGTTCAGTGTTTTAACGATCTAAATTGTGTAAATAGGTATAGCGCATGAAAAGACTAAATACAGTATTAAAAGAAGATGGCGTACAAACCGACCTTATTTTACTTATTCGCACAATTTTAGCGACCAGCAAAGAAATTGCATTTAGAGTAAGCCAAGGTGAATTGGCCGGTGTTTTGGGTTCAACCTTAAATGAAAACATTCAAGGTGAAGTGCAAAAAAAGCTTGATGTAATAGCCAATCAACTACTTAAAGATATTTTGCTAGACGACAACTCAGTGAGAACTGTCGCGTCAGAAGAAGAAGACCACGCAGTCGGAGCCAACCCAGAGGGTAAGTTTATAGTGGCATTTGACCCACTTGATGGCTCTTCTAACATAGATGTAAATGGCCAAATAGGCACTATTTTTACTATTTATTTAGCCCGAGATGATGTGCCCTACGATAGCGATGAGCAATTTAACCAATTAGGTGCAAACCAAGTTTGCGCGGGCTATGTGCTTTACGGCCCCTCGTCATTACTTGTAATGAGTACTGGCGGCCCTACACGGTGTTATACATTAGACTCTACACACGGCGGTTACTTACTAACAAATAATCAGCTTAGTGTGCCAGAGCAAAGCAGTGAGTTTGCCGTAAATATGGCTAACTACCGTTATTGGGATGAGCCTACACAGGTATATTTTGATAAGTTGCTGTATACATGTAAAAGCTTTGATAAAAGCTCAGTGCGTTGGAACGCTGCTATGGTGGGAGATGTACATCGTATTTTATGCCGTGGCGGGTTATTTTTATATCCACAAGATAACCGCGCTGGTAATGAAAATGGAAAAATAAGACTCCTCTATGAAGCAAATCCATTAGCCTTATTAGTAGAAAATGCCGGCGGTAAAGCCACTTCAAAAGGAGCCCGAATATTAGATATAGCCCCGACTAACTTGCACCAGCGTGTGCCTGTTGTTTTAGGCTCTATAGCGCCAGCTGAATATTTTAATAGCACTGTTTATAACAGTAATGCTAAATATTAGTGTATATAAAACGTGTAGCGATGTGTTAAGGCCAATACACGCAATTTGGTTGCTCTTTTGTGCGTTACCCACATAGATGTAGGTAGCGCGCATTACCCCAAGTTTACTTGAGTCGGCTTACTCGGCTCTTGTATGGGTGTAAGGCTAAAATAACGCATAAGCAGTTATCGAGCCCATTAGAGGTTAAACTCGCGTTAATTTTATTTTTTGCTCCTCCTTATTACTCCTTAATTACTCATACCTTAATAAATCACACTTAAAAGCCTTACTTAAATTAATAGCCTCAAGTAAATACCAATACAGGGTAATAAATTGGTAATAACAAGAAGTCGTTGTTGGTAAGTTGTTTATGGGCGTTTCAAGCTTGTTTCGTTATTCTTTTGTGAATTAATTGTTCTTTTTTTGATTGTTTTTAGTGGCAAAAGTTATTTTATTATGGTTATATGACCAAGCTGGTTAACAGTGTAGGGTTTTATTTATACAAATTGGTAATGTATAGGTTTTTATTTGGTAATGTAAGTGGGTTTGTAGCGTGAAAAATTGATTTACAAATTTTCAGCGTTAAAGAAAAATCCACACCTAATAATAAACGCAGTAATAAAAGTCCTTTAACAAAAAATAGCTGCCTTAGTTCATTTACACAAATAAACGGCTAGCAACACACTTCACACACAACTAGAAAGGAGAATTTGTAATGGCGTTGAACAAAAAACATATAAATAATGTTGAAGCGTACAAACAAGTTCGTAATCGATTTAAACTTAGCCCAGTAGCTAAATTAATTAAAAACAGCGTTATTACAGGTGTATTAGGCTCATTTGTTTTTTCCGCAAATGGACAGGAAGCCGTTGAAAATACTCAAGCAAAAGAAGACGTTGAAGTTATTAGTGTTACAGGTACTCGTAGAACTATACAAGACCAAATAGCAATTAAACGCGAATCAACTACTGTGGTCGATGGCCTTTCATCAGAAGACATTGGTGATTTACCGGCGTTATCTATCGGTGAAGCACTTGAATCTATTACTGGCGCTGCCTCTCATCGTGAAAATGGCGGTGCAACAGAAATAACTATTCGTGGTCTTGGTCCTTTCTTAAGTGCAACACATATTAATGGCCGTGAAGCGACTAATGGTAGTGGTGATCGCTCAGTTAACTTTTCACAGTTTCCATCTGAGCTGGTAAAAAAAGTAGCCATATATAAAACCCAAGACGCATCAATGATAGAAGGTGGGGTAGCAGGTGTAATTGCACTTGAAACCATTACTCCGCTCGATTTTGGTAAGCAAAGTATATCTGGCGAAGTTAAATTAAATTACAACCCAGATGAAGGTAACGTAGATAACTCACTACAAAGTGATATGGGCTATCGCGGTACGTTTAGTTATGTAGATCAGTTTGAATTTGACAATGGGCAAGCCGTTGGTGTGTCGTTTGGTGTACAGCGCCAAGATATTAGCCAACCAGAAGCTGAATATAGAAGCTCTAGCCCATCGGGTTCATCATTATGGGCTTGTATAAACGATCCTAACAATACCAATGAGGGATTTTATCGCAGTAAAGCTGGCGACTGTGAAGACCAAGTAGCGGGCGATGAATTAAAAAACCAAGGTTATCAAACCAAAATAGACTCGCAAACTGGTAAAGCAGAAAGTGACGGTACTCCATATGCTTGGACTGGCAGTAGCCGCAGCTTTCGTCAAAACGAAACGTCTGATGAGCGTGATGCGGTGTTTTTTGCATTGCAGTACCAGCCATCGGCTGCGTGGGATATTAACATTGATACGCAAATATCAGATAGAACACAACAAGAAGCGCGTCACGATCTAATCTTTTTACAAAAACGTGCTACACCAGGTATAACAGGCCCTACATTGGTTACCAATGATGTAGGTGGTATTTTGCATTGGGAAGGTGAAGAGCGCATAGAGTCGGCGGGTGAGCAATTTTCTCGTGAAGAAAACTACCAAGGCTACGGCATAAACATTGAACATACTGTTACCGATAGATTAACAGTTGACTTAGATTTAGCCTATTCAAAAACTGAACGAGAAGAGCTGCAAATATCTAACCGCGGTAGGACTTCAAGCCAAAAATTCTTTACCTGGGATATGGGCACAGAAATACCTCACTTTACGTTAACAGACTTTGATGTTACCGATATTTCAAACTTTACAGATAGCTTAAGAACACGTTTAGATCGTGAAAACGTTCGTGAGAACGAAGTTATGTCAGCTCGACTAGATTTTGATTACTTACTCGAGGGTAATGTTTTTACTAGTATTAAGGGCGGCATTAGAACATCAGAATTGAGCTTTGTGCAATTTGGTGGCAGCCAAGGTAATGGTTCAAGAAACGAATTTACGTTAGATTCAGGCACTGATGCGCTTAATGTGCTACAAGGATGTCAAATCGACTTCCCTGAATCAGGTTTTTTATCAGGCGTATCTGATGGCAATATTGTAACCAATATAGATGCTGATGGTAATGCAATAGGCACTGGTACAGGCTCATCATGGGCAACCTACGATAACGTTTGTTTTTCTCAAGCAGTTGCCGGCTCTAACGTAGACGGGCAGTTTGCTTACCCCGATGTTGAGTACGAAAATACAGGTACAATAGATGTAACCGAAAAAACAACATCAGTATATTTAATGGCTAATTATGATACTGAAATGTTTGGTAAGTTTATTCGCGGTAACTTTGGTCTTCGTATTGTAGATACAGAAGTTACGTCGATTGGTTTTAGAAATAGCTTTGATATAGTAACAAGTGACACAGGTGTGCTTTCTCTTGTTGAATCAAGTTCAGGCTCATTAGATAGAATACAAAGTGGTGGTGATTACACTAAATACTTACCAAGCTTTAACTTAGTTATTGATTACAGTGAAGATATTTTACTTCGGGCGGGTATATACCGTGGTATGTCGCGTGCTGATCCATCAAATTTAGGTTACAGCCGTACATTTGAAGAAGATAAAGAAGGTACTGCAACATCAATTAGTGATTTACTAGTAGGCGTAAATGGTTCTGGTAACCCAAATACTCAACCACTTATGTCGTGGAACTACGATGCCGCTTTTGAATGGTACCCAAATGAAGACTCGATTTTTGCGTTAAGCCTTTACTACAAACAGTTCCAAGGCGGTTTTCAACAGCAAACAGTTATTGAAGACTTTATTGTGGGCGGTGAAACAGTATCTTTACCCATTACTAACTCTGTTACCTCTGACGAAGATAGCGAAATATTAGGCCTTGAAGCCTCATTTTCATATCGCTGGGATAACGGAATTGGTATGAAGTTTGGTTATAACTTTGCCGACACTGATTTTGAGTTCCAAGATAGTTTATACGGCGACACGTATGAAACTGATGTAGATGGAAATTCAACTCAACTGCAAGCAGGTATTATTCCACCAGCTTCAGTACCTGGCTTTTCTAAGCATGTATTTAGTAGCCAGTTGTACTACCAAATTGGTGGATTTGATACCGCGGTTATTTACAAATACCGTAGCGAATACTTCCAACCTTACACATCTAATGGTACTCGCTTACGTTATGTAGACGGGGTAGGGGTGTGGGAAATGCGCGCATCTTATAAAATTAATGAGCACATTAGAATTAAAGCAGAGGCAATTAACTTATTTAGTGCACCTAAATCACAAGACTTCTTTGTTGAGGGGAACTTAGGTGAAGTGAATGACTATGGCCCACGCTTATTCTTGGGTATGAGCTTTAAGTTCTAAATTAAAGCAACTAACACAAAAAAGGCTCTAATTTAGAGCCTTTTTTATTTGGTGAACACACTAACTTAGTGGGTTAAATGGGTAATAGAATACAATCCACGGGTTTCATCTGTTTTACGCTTTATCTCTTCAAGCGCTTTAGCTTCACTCGCTGCAAATAATGCGTTAATTAATCGGTTAAAGTGGTTATGCATTGCTTTTCTTGCTGCTGATGAGTCATGCGATGCAATTGCTTCGTATATAGCAGTGTGTTCTTGTATTCGTTGCTCGTTACTTTGCGAACAAACATCTTCATGAGCCGAGATAATTTCAGGTTCGGTTAATCTCAACTTCCAAAGATTATTAATTGTTAAAACAATAGCGTTATTGCGGGTTGATTGCGCGATAATTTCATGAAAACGTTGATCGGCTGCATTCGCAGTTTCAGCAATACGCATGTCATCAAGTGTTTGTTTTAACAACGCTAACTCTTCACTTTGTATCGTTGCCGCAGACAGTGCTGCAGCCTCTGCTTCAACCAAAGCACGGGCTTGAGTTAGCTCAAATGCACTTATTGGTTTAGCGAAGCTTTCTGACTTTTTAGTGTCAGTAACAAAAACACCAGATCCCGTTTTTACTTCAACGCGCTCTCTGACTTCAAGTGCAATAATTGCCTCGCGTATAGTTGGGCGGCTTACTTGGTGAATTTCGGCTAACTCACGCTCTGCTGGTAACCGTGTACCCACAGGATAAATACCTTGATCTATCGCGGTTTCTAATTTTTCAACAATTGTCCAAAAACGTCTGCGCCTTTTCATTTTCATATCCTCTGATTTAAATTGTTGTAAATTCATAATGTTGCCACAATAGAAAATTAATAAGGCTACTTTACGCCTACTTTGTAATCGTAAGTTAATTGGTAATTTTATAATACTAATTGGTAAGATAACCCCCTTCAAGAGGCTTGTCAAATTGGCTTCACTTTTCATGTAAGGTATTGATATACATTTCTCTATTGATAAATACCTAGCGCATTATTGCAAACAAAAACGCATTTATTAATCAATCTTATTTACAAATAAATCTAAGGCATAATACTGTGGTTTGAGGTAGCCTATTTAGCATTTTAAAAGGTGCATTTATAAGTAATTAAAAATTTAGCGATTAAATACATGGCGTATTTAAATACATAAGTTAAATATATCAATAAAAGGAGTTTAGTATGAAAAGTTATAAAGCGTTCCCGCTTGAAGTTAAAAATGACATAACAGAGTCAATTAAAAGTCAGTTTGGTGATACTTTTTCAAATGATTTAATTTTAACCTTTATTCGGGTAATGGAAGAGTCAACATTTGTTGAAGTTGACTTTGCGGATTTATTAGCATTTTTAGCCGAGTGTAAACATGGTTTTAAAACCTTTTCTAATCAAGATACGTTAACTGAATTTGTTAAATCAAATCAGTACACACCAAAGGCTTTATTTGGGCATAAAAAGTTGCTTGAAAACTCCGAGACTAATTTTATGGATGACTTTTCTGATAGTGTAAATAAGCTTAAACAGCTTGTAGCAAATGATGGCTTTTTATATGTGTCGGCTGGCTTTAATCAAGACTTAAGTGAGCAGAAAAACGGTTTTGAATTTTTTATGATTAGCTGTCATGAATAGAGAAGGTTAATTATGTAGTGGAACTGGTATAAGGGAGAATATATAAGTGCATTATTTAAATGGGTTATATAAATTAAACCACAGACTAAGGTTAACCACATTTATTACTGCTGTAATTAGCTGGCTTTTTGTTAGAAAAGCCAGCTAGCAATAACTGCGTTTTAGCATAAAACTCACAAATAGACCGGGTTACACTATTAAGCCAATAAAATTATTTGCCCTTTAAGGGCAGCAAATATTACAAAGCATCCTTGCTTATCAAAACTGTGTTTCTAGCTGTAATATCAAAATTTAGATATAACTAATAGTTTATAAGCAGCCAGGTAAATGTTTTGCAGGGTCTGTTTCACGTGCTTTTATTGCATCAGCAACCGTCATTCCAAGGGCTTTAGCAACACCTTCACCATAGGCAGGATCGCACTGATTACAGTTACGAATATGACGATATTTAATAAAGTCATAGGTATCACCCATTTGTGCCGCCGTATTACTAAATAGCGCTTGTTTTTGCTCATCATTCATTAAGTTAAAAAGAGCGCGTGGTTGGCTAAAGTAGTCGCTATCGTCTTCACGGAAGTCGTAATGTTTAGCATCGCCATTAATTTTAAGTGGCGGTTCAACATATTGTGACTGCTCTTGCCACTGGCCAAAGCTATTCGGTTCGTAGTGTGGCCTTGCGCCATAGTTACCATCAACACGGCCTTGTCCATCGCGCGCATTGCTATTAACAGGGCAGCGAGGTTGATTTACCGGCACTTGATTATGATTCACACCTACACGGTAGCGCTGTGCATCAGCGTAGTTAATTAAACGGGCTTGTAGCATTTTATCTGGTGATACGCCAATTCCAGGTACTAAATTACTCGGTGCAAAAGCAGCTTGCTCTACGTCAGCAAAGTAGTTATCAGCGTTTTTATTTAACTCATACTCACCTACTTCAATCAGTGGGTAATCAGCTTTAGGCCATACTTTAGTTAAATCAAAAGGATGATACGGCACGTTATCAGCTTCGGCTTCAGGCATAATTTGCACATACATTTTCCATTTAGGGAAGTCGCCGCGCTCAATCGATTCAAATAAATCTTTTTGATTACTTTCACGATCCATAGCAACTATTTCAGCAGCTTCTGCATCGGTTAAGTTTTTAATACCTTGCTGTGTACGAAAATGAAATTTCACCCAAAAGCGCTCACCGGCTTCATTCCACAAACTATAGGTGTGTGAGCCAAAACCATGCATATGTCTATACGAGGCAGGTATACCACGATCACTCATTACAACCGTTACTTGATGGAGCGCTTCAGGTAATAAAGTCCAAAAGTCCCAATTGTTAGTTGCAGAGCGCATATTAGTACGAGGATCGCGCTTTACCGCTTTATTCAAATCTGGGAATTTAAGAGGATCACGTAAAAAGAATACAGGGGTATTATTACCAACCATATCCCAATTGCCTTCTTCGGTATAAAACTTTAATGCAAACCCACGAATATCACGCTCAGCATCAGCAGCGCCACGTTCACCAGCAACCGTACTAAATCGAGCAAACATTTCGGTTTTTTTACCAACTTCGCTGAATATTTTTGCACAAGAATACTTACTAATGTCGTTAGTAACAGTAAATGTGCCAAACGCGCCAGAGCCCTTTGCATGCATACGGCGCTCTGGAATAACTTCGCGTACAAAATTTGCCAGCTTTTCATTTAGCCAAACGTCTTGAGCAAGTAATGGCCCACGCTTACCAGCGGTCATACTATTTTGGTTATCAACAACAGGCGCACCGCTGTTAGTGGTGAGAGGGGTATGGTCAAAAGGACATCTTTTATCACTCATACAATTGCTCCTTTAATGATTATTTAGAATAAAAACAAAATACACTGATCACTCAATACTATACTAATAGCCCAAATAGTATAGTACGAGAATTAGCCGAGATAGATCCCTGTAAAAAATGGTATTTAAAGTTTTATAAAAAGGCTTTTAGAATAGGCTTATCTTCGATAGCGAAACATGCAAATCAAATTATCATTAAACAAAGCTTTAGTTGCAGCCAAAGTTTATACTTTTAGTAATTATGCTAAGTATTAAGAATTAGATAAACTACTTGGGGTATTTAACTGCTTAAAATGAAAGAGTTAGCTGGTGTGATTGAGTTGGTTTTAACCGTAGAGCTTTAGAGTAGGTGAGCAAGAGTTGGGAGTGTTCTTTTTAGATGTTTTCATTACTTTGAATTGGTACGACTGAGTGGATTCGAACCACCGACCCCTACCATGTCAAGACGTTAGTTTAATTACTTCTATAAATAATAATCTCCAGTAAATATAATGAATTGCATATTATTACAATAACTTAGATAAAATTTAGTTAATATTAAAATCTGTTTTTGAGTGTTTTACGAACATTTAAAGCTTGATCTGGGCACTATTTAGGCACATTATGAAAATGTCAAAAATGACTACTTATTGTTCTGGTGCTGAATATGATTGATGAGAATGTTGAAGGCAAATTAAAAAAGATCGATGAATTATTAGACAGGTCTACATTTGAGTATATTGTCGCAGAAAATATTACCCTTGAAAAAACCATAGATAATTTAATCAGTAATATAAATTTATTTTCGTTTTTAAAACCAAGTTCAAACGACAGCTTTGATACAATTACTACTTGGAAACTTGATGCTTATCAAGCCCCGATAATTGGATATAAAACTGATAATGAAAAGTTAAAACTAGTCTCTGGCTTATTTACATTTCATAAAGTTTGTCGACTTCAAGATCAGTCAAATCAACTTGTCCCATGTTTGATCCTTCCTAATCGTCCGACACCCGATCTTAGACGTTTAATTTTTCTTAATGATATTGTTCGGCTACTTTTTAAGCAGTACTTTAATGCATCCGGCCCTTTAATCTCAGAGTTACTTATTGGCTTATTCAAAGGTGAACAACCAGTAATTGATTCAACAGAATGGCGTACCTTATTTCCAGCTATTAAAACAAAAACAGAATTATGTAAATGGCTTAAAATTAGTACAAAGGTGATTAAATTATGACGGGTATGCTAAAAGTTAAGCTTCTTGAGCAGATTGAGTTGTATTGCAAAGGGGTAAACTTGGAAATCAGTATCGAGGATATAAAATCTGACTTTGATGATTTTACTTCTCGCATAAGTGCTCCTGAAGATTTGAGTGGTTTATCACAAGTTTTTTTATTATTACAAAGGATGAATGATGCATCACGAAAGCTATGGGAGTTTACTAAAAGTGAGCTATGTCTTCCTGAGTATATTTATTACGCCTTTAATGAGTATGGAGTTGAGCTAGATGCAAGCTCAAGAGAGAGTTTTAAACGCTGTACATATAAAAATGGATGGTGCAATGAGATACCATTTTATGTATTACTTATTAAATCATATGAGTATAAGCAAGATTCAAAATCATTAAATCTTCTTGCTAATTTTATTGGTAATTATTTTAAAACAATACATACACTCATCGATCCTGAATTAGCTACAAGCTCGTCAACAAGGGAAGTAGAGGTTTGTAGAACGTTTCGCTTATTAATGACAAAGTACAATATAGCCTCCGAACTGGATAGAGATAAAATATTAACGAACTACCTTGATTCAGCTTCGTCAATCGCGAGTAAGTTAGAGTCAATTAATAATGATATATATAGTAATGATGCCAGAAAGAGAGGTTATTTAAATACTTTAATTCATTTTTATAAGAATGACTGGCAACCAGCTCGGCTTTATAAAACCGGAGGCCGTTACAGAGGCTCCATCGCTAAATGGTATAAAAAACCCAATACTTTACCTGTTATCGGTACTGTTGATAATTTGTCAGTTTTAATACCATTTTTAAACCATTCATTAGATACAGAGGGGTTTAATCCTGAAGATTCAGAGGTTCAGATGCCTTTTGTAATTGATAACAATGAAGGTAATACTGTACGAGATAAAACCGAGCATCAAAGTATTGAAATGATTTTTAGTCCCGCCTCTAAGAAGAAAAAACAGATAGATATAACTCGTAATGTGCACAGAGCTCATAATATTGCTTACCAAGATACGCGATTATTAAAGGCGCCAGAACTGGGTTTATTATTTGATACACTAAATAAGTATGGCCATTCCGATAAAAATATTGAGCTAGCGATATTGGGATGGCTGATGTTTTTGTTGGGTAAGACGTTGCATGAGATAAAAGATTTACAGATATTTAATAAAATAGATGACAAAACACGAGGTTTGTTTCTAGATGAAAATGACCGTGGTTGGTGGTATTTTCCTATAACTCAAACTGCTAAACCAACGATTAAAAAAGTTGGTCTTATTAAAACAGCAAATGGTGTATTTACAGCCTGTCCTACATTTTTTACAGATTTAATAATTAAATATTTAAAGGGCAGAAAAGAAGGTTTACTTATTAACGTAGACAATTTTGCAGCACTTGAAAGCAGTTTAGCCAAAAAATTAAAAAAGGTATCAGATAGAGCTTATAGCGGAAGACTAAGTATCAATAGCATTAGTAATTTTATTGGGAATTATATTAATGCAACAGGTGTGATAGACCCTATTTATATAGACTTTAGTTACGATGTAAAAATGTATTCTACTCGAGTATCTAGAAGCTATAGCAATATTGATGATGTTACGCGGTGTGAAAGGCTATTTGAGTTTTGGCAAGAAGTTGAGTCTGATTACTATGATTATTGTAAAGAAAAATTCCCTATAAAACTTTTTGAATTAGTGTGTTTTGATAAGCGTAATCGTATGCTTGGTTCTAAATTTACACCAAAGAATATGACAGTTAAGAGCCTCATAGCAGCTTTGGCATTAGAAGTTAAAAACACTAAGTTAAACTCTTTAAAACAACTTGATGCAATCTTAAAATACCATAACGCGTTTACAGTCTATACGGCATGGATGTTAATGTTTGGAACTGGTTATCGGGCTGTTTGGAACCCGTTACCAACTTTTTCTCTGTATTTTCCAACGCTAAACCTCATGGGGATAAGTGATAAAGATGATAGTGATTTTACGCATTCTAGATTAGTTTGTTTACCGTCTATTTTAAATGCGCAAATCACAGCTTATCAAGAGCACCTTAGTTGTTTGAGAGGGTTAATAAGAGTATTAAAGCCCAAGTTATGCCAGTCAATAGATGACTTTTTAAATGCCGCCTCTAAAAGCTTAAATCTCGATTACAAAGAATCTTGTCAGTGGTTTAAGCTAATTAGAAATTCACGTATAAATCATGGACCTTTATTCATATTTCAAAGACAAAGAGCAGGAATTGTTACTAAAGGTATTTCTCCTACAGAGTTAGTTCTCAGGTTACCTAAGGAACATAAAATACCTGCAAATGCAGGAAGGCATTGGCTTAAAAGTAATTTGCTTTATAACAATGTCAATTCAGAGCTAATAAACTTTCAAATGGGCCATTGGCAGTCTGGTGAGGTTCCTTTAGCTGATTATTCGACACTAAATTACATAGATTCTGTAAATGAATTATTACCTATTCTAGATAAGTTATTTAAGGGGGTAGGGTGGCAAACTCTAAAGTCCGATCTTATTTAAATGAACTGAAGAAGCAAGGTAAGTTCCATCAATGTTTTCAACAGATTGTAAATGCTTATAGAAACGGCTCAGATAATGATTTTGGAATTAGATTTAGCGATGATGATTTTTTAAACGAATATAAAAAGCTATGCATGCTAATGCTTAGGTATTTTAAAAAATCCGATGAGAATGTTCTTTCTAGTGAAATGAACATTTTAAAGTCACGGTTAAAAGAAGACTTAACGATTAAACACCTTCAGCTCATGCTTATTGATGCTATATTAAATTATGGATTAAAGCATCATGGTATTGAATCTTCAAAAGTCCCTCAAATCGTCGTACTAAAGCGCGATAAACCTATGTTATCACCAGTAGAATTAATAAAACTACCGATAGCACTACAAATTAAGTCAATATTAAGTAAAGAGCTACAAACACCAACTGCTAATTTATCAAAAGAAGCTAGTTATGGTCGGTTAGTTTTATTTTTATATATGACAACAGGTGTTCAGTTTGACGAGCTTATTACAATCATAAATGCCCCAGATGCTTTAATGTATTTAGGTGGTCAAGTATTTTGGTATGGGAAAAGCGAAAAAGAGGAACGACGATACGTACTATGTGATGCTGTTGTCCTTTTATTATTACATCATAAAAACTTCATTAAGCCGTCTGAGAAAATACGAGTAAATAAAAATAGATTAAGTGAATTTATAATAACGTTTTTAACAGAAGCTAGTGGTACAAACTGGCAAAGCTTGTCACTTTTAAAATTACGAACACTTAGAAAAATAGATACTATAATCAACCTCAGCCCTATCGACTATCAGATGTATTTACGGTCTAGTACCTGTACCGAGCTACCTCAAACAGCTTTTTTAAGGTTAATAAGTAATAAGGCATTAGTTGCAGACGAAATAGCAAAACAACCTAAGAAATTTAATGAGCTTAATAAGCTATTGTCATTTGATAGTGACAGCTTTGATTATATTGAGCCTAAATTAATAAAAGCCAAGTTAGAGTATACCTATAAAAATGTGAGGGAACTGAATGGCCAAAGAGCTTCAAGGGCACAGTGCATTAAATTTGTTGAACAAGAATTGAAAAATGATAAAAATAGTATTTATTTCAATATTTTGTGTGGTTGGCTTTATTATCTTTTGAAAGAGGGAGGGGTAACTAAAAAGAAGTTAAAAGTAGACACAGTAATTGATTATGTGAAAAGTATCAGTGAACCTTTTTTAAATGTTTTTACTCGAACTGATCTAGCAGTAATATCAGCGTCAGATTGGGCAATAAAGTTAAATGATACGAGTGAATATTTTAATTCTGCCCAACGTAAAAAGTATTTATATTATTTCTCTGTGTTTTTAATAGAGTCTGAAATTGTCAAAGACTTGTGTATTGACGATCTTGATATAGCTCCTGTCCAAAGTAAAGTTGATGCTAATTTAGTTTCAGCTAGTCATGTAAGCGCAATTCTTGAATATTTAAGTGACAGCCTCAATAACAGTCCGGTTGAGTTATATGCATATTTATTAATGTGTTTTTGTTTTTATAGTGGCTTGCGCCGTAATGAAGCCGCTAAGCTGTACTTTGGTGATATTCAGGTTTCACCTATAAAGCCAAATGAAGATGAATATGATTGGGTTCTACTATCAATCAGACCAAATAAAATAAGGAGTTTAAAAACACCTTCAGCTAGAAGAGAACTACCCCTAGATGCGTTATGGCCAAAAGAGCATTTAGCCAAGCTAAGAAGCTTTTATGACGTTAAAAAAAACACTGAAAATAAGCCATCAAATTCATTGTTATTTAACTGCTCTGTTAGCGTAAATAAAGCATACGAGCTATTAAAGCAATTACTGCATTACTATACTAAGGATCATACTCTAAGAATTCATCACCTAAGACATAGCTTTGCTAATTGGACTTGGTACAGATTAAATTCAAACTTGGTACTAACGGGAAGGCAGTATTTATCCATATTTGAAAATGACTTATTTGATCAAAGTTTTATTACTCACTTTAACAAAAGATTAAAAGTTAAAGACAATACTCGTTCAAAAATGTTTTTTTTGTCTCATTTACTTGGTCATAAAGTCACAGTGTCGACACTAAATAGCTATTTACACTTAAAGGACATACAGCATTACGCTCTAATGAATCAGACATATACAGTATCTAAGTATTTTTTATCTGAATGTATAGGGAGAGCTAATTTTAAGGAGCTTATGCCAGGTGAAAGTTTAATTGAAAGAATTGAATTTTATAGTAAAAAACAAGAGCAAGACTATTCGATCCAATATGCGGGTAAGGTTAGTGATTTAATCACACCATCGTTTAAAGGTTTTAAACAAAAGTTTGAAGCTGATGGGCAAATAAGAATGTTAGATTATGCAAATGCTCTTAAATCGCTAGAACTAAACTCAATACACGATACAGCATCGAGTTACTCACTCCCTGTGGAGCAAGTTCAAAAATTACATGATAATGCTCTGAGTGTAAGCAGAGAATATCCTAGGAAAGGTAAAAAGCTGCCCTTAATTCCTAACTTCCCAAGTTTAGATAATACTAAAGATGACTTAAAAAGAGTTTCTTCACAAAAAGCATTTTATTATTTATGTCAGAAATTTGATACTTTACTAAGTCAGAAAAATGTAACTCTTAGTGAAGCATTTGATGCCCTGCAAATATTAAAATATGCTGCTGCAGGGAAAAATTTCGCTCTTCGTTGTCCTGAAGAGCAAGTAATACGCAACTTTTTGAATTTATGTATAAAATTTAAATTAAAGTCGAGCCACTTCAAATTTCGTTTTCATCAAGTAGATTTAAAAAATCAAAATGTTACTCAAGCGAGGACTTACTGGGAGCAATTAGTTTCTTCATTTGGATTAAGCGATAGTCACATCGAAAGCGCCTCAATTGAGGAGGGCAGGTTTCTAGGTAAACATAATGGCAATGGCTTTTTGGAAGTTGGATTATTAATTACAGTAAAGGGTAGTAAAGGCACATATAAAAAGTCGAGGCGCCACCATAGCTTAATGAGTTTTCTTCATTTGCTGCTTATTATAAGTTATAGGGCCGGCGAAGACCCTTAAAAGCTTCAAATTAAGTTTAGGTATTTTAAAACTTTAACTCATTCTTTTAAGAACTTTATCGCCAACTTTACAAAAATGGTAGTAATCAGGAAGCTCTTGAAATTTAGCATGTATAAAAGCTGATTCAGAAGAGCATCGGTCAGCTTGTTGCACAATATGCTCAATTGCATATCTCGCTTTATAGCCAGATGGCTTGGCAGCTAATAAACTGCTTAATAACTCAAGCAATTGCCTATTCCGACTGCCTAGCTTCGCTAAAGGTTCAGCTAAGATAGCAAAGTTATAACCTTCGTGTGGTCCTGGTATATAGCGATCGTTGGCTTGATGTAGCATGACAAATATTTTACCAATATCATGAAATAAGCCAGCTACTAATGCAGCTTGGCATTCAATGCTGGAATGATTTAAGTGCTTGGCGTTATTAAATGCAATTTCAGCTACCTCTATACTGTGCTCAAACAACCCATGAGTATAAGAATGATGGTGGTTTAGGCTAGCCGGTGCTTGTATGAATTTTTGTAGAGTGCTTTGTTTAGTTAAAATAAAATCAATAAAAGGCTGCAACTCACTGCATGTGACGAAGCTAAGTAGCTTAAAAAATCGTGCTATTAAATGCTCATTTGTATTATTTATCATCGAAGTTAAATTAAGGTACTGCTGTTCGTTACATTGAGAAAGTATAGGCTCTATATCACAAACAACATGATTACCCATTATATCGTGAGTTAACTGAAATTGAGCTAAGCCAGACACTATTTGGCATTTTCTAGCAATATCAGCAGATGTAATAGCGTAAATTACTTGCTTACTTATCAATAGCTCACAATTGGCTGTTGGCAAAGTACCATTAATATGTAAATTTTTTAACCAACCATAGATATAGTTATTCATAAGTAGCCTCTTCTTCAATGTTGGCATTTAGAAGTAGGCGATCAAAAGCACTACCATCTTGTCGAGTATTGTTTGGAACATAACGGCTATAAACTTCAAATAGCATTTTAGTCGTGCTGTGACCCATTTGTTTAGCTATCCATTCAGGATTTTCACCAGCAGAAAGCCATAAAGTTGCGCATGTATGCCTCGTTTGATAAGGGCGTCTCCTCTTTAAAGAGAGCTCTTCTAGCGTTGGATACCATACCCTTTTAGTTATATTTCGATGGTCAAGAGGGTTACCTTTTTTATTACAAAAAACATAAGTGTTCTTACCTGTTATTTTGAATTGTGTTTTTAATGCATCAACAACAACTTTAGACAGCTGGATATTTCTATATGATGTGGCTGTTTTAGGTGTCTCAACATTGCCATCAACTAAGGTTTCATGAATAGTAATTTCATTTCGATCAAAGTTAACGTATTCCCACTTGAGGCCATCAATCTCTGCTGTTCGTATCGCAGTAAAAAAGCGAACTGTATAATAATTACGAAAATCACTTCTTACATACTTAAGAAATTGCTGAACTTCCTTGAGTGAAAAAGGTTCTATCTTGGTTTTAACTACTTTTAGTGGTTTTATATTGTTAAAAGGAGTTTGAAAATCATAACGTAATGACGCTTCTTTAAGTATGCCTCTAAGAGGTGTCATAACATGATTGATCCAATCATTACTCAATTGTTTTTTACTACTACGCTTAGGCTCTAATATGCCCGCGCGATATTTAATAATATGAGCACGGCTTATTTCATCAAGATTAAACTTGCCAAATTCAGGAATTAAATAACGCTCAAAGATCATAGACACATTTTTAAAATGACTAATTTTCCAATGAATTTTACTTTCTTCTAGCCACTCATAAGCAAATGCCTCGAAGTTAGGTACATTCTGTAAAATAACATCAGCTTTATTCGTTTCATTGGCTTTTATAGCTTCTATCTGGTCATCAAACAGTTTAAAAGCCTTGCAGCGGTTACTATTCGGAAACATATCTCGGTAAACAAAACGATCGAGCATAATTTGAATTTCAATATTTTCTAGAACTTTCTCAAGTTTGATACGATTAGCTTTTGTATCCTTGAGTAAGGTCTGCTCACGACATCGTATATTTTGATAATAAAAATCAAAAAACAACTTATCGTTTCGGCTTCTTACACTAGCCATAACATACACCTCCACTTGCGAGAGGAATGACAAACTCGCGTTCAGCTTTAGACGTGGTGCTGTACATTTCTTCCATTACACTTTCTAAAAGGTAAAGTATTTTTCTTGATCCAAAAGGTCTAATGTAATGCTCACCCTCAAAAAAAACATTGTCTTTCAACTTACGGTTAATGTAATCTGGGCTGAACTTAATAAAGCTTGAAAGTTCTTTAGCAGAAAGCAAAGTAAATTCATTTTTAATCATAAAAGTATCCTCACAAGAAACTGAAATGATTAAATCACACGAAAAGTATCCTGTAAAGAAACTTTTTAAATAATTGGTTGTATTAAAATGATTGTTTATAACTTAAAGGAATTAATCGCAGCTAAATCATTGAAAGAGGGACGTAAAATTACGTTAGATGAAGTTGCAAATGCCGCAGGAGTAAATAAAGCCGCTATGTCAAAAATGGCTAATAACAATAATTACTCAACAACTACGCGTACTTTGGATGCATTATGTGCTTACTTCGACTGTAAAATAGAAGAGATAATTACGTATAAAAAGTAGTGATATCAAAATAAGTTTATTTCCATATTACTCTCCTCGGAGTGTGAAAATTACTGATAAATACCAAGGCTATTAATTTTTTCAATGTAACTTCAGCCTGAGCCAGACATCGGAAGATTATTGTCTTGGAATATCGATAGCTATTTGCAAACCTGTTTAAATGAACTGGCCAAAAAGCCAAAAAGCCTAGAACATCTACTGGCTTGGAATATCAAGCAAGGCTAGACGGCTTTCCTCATAAGCTTCCGTTGTACTATGGGTTAGGTTTTAATAACTTATGATTACTCCTGTAGTCACTCGGTGTGCAGTGTTTTTGCTCCATAAATCTTCGATTGAAATTTGATAAATTGCCGTAACCACATTCAAATGCAATGCTAGTTATATCGTCTTCAGAGCTGACTAAAAGCCTACATGCTTCCATAATTCTCACAATGTTTACAAAAGATACAAAGGTGCGGCCAGTGGTCGAACGAAAAAAACGACTAAAGCCTTGAGGTGTCATATGAACTAATTCAGCGATATCGGTTTGTCGTATTTCATCAACAAGGTGTGCTTGAATATACTCCATAACTTTACGCATACGACCACAATGAAACTCTCTAACATCAATCGCATAAAGTTCACTTGCCAATAGTGCGTTATCACTATTTCGACTTACTAAATCAAGAATATCAATAAACCCTGATAAACGAGATAGCCCGTTTTTTTTATGAAGTTCTATAAGACGTTTTCCAATAGCATCTGAATCTGGCTTTTTAATTAAAATCCCTCGTTTGGCACGTTGAAACATTTCGATTAATACATGAGCGTCAGGTGAGTTGAGGAAATCATCACCTAGACAAGTAGGTGAAAACTGCATTGTGACTATTTCGTTCTCTTCATTTTTACTATTATTGATCCAGCAATGAGGGATGTTGGGTGCTATAAAAATCAGATCACCCTCAGTAAAGAGCTCGACACTATCGCCGATAAAGCGTGTACCGTTTCCTTTAATAATATAAGTTAATTCGCACTCAGGATGATAATGCCAACTATGATCATCTTGTAAGTAACCGCATTTAAAATGTTGCGTTCTAAAGCAACTATTACCTTCTAATTCAACGGTTTCAAATTGTGGGTTCATGATGTACATTTCTCAAGTGCGTATTTAACTGATATTAGGTTATATAAACTAAATTAACATTACAAAGTTAATCTAAACCTAAAATTATGCGGTTAGTTTGCTCATCTTCACCAGCATTAGCAAAATCATCAAAGGCGTGTTCAGCTGGTCTAATAATATGCTTTTCAATAAACGGTGCACCTTCTTTTGCTCCATCTTCAGGGTGTTTTAAACAACATTCCCATTCAAGTACAGCCCAACCATCATAGTTATGCGAGGTTAATTTTGAAAAAATACCACCAAAATTTACCTGACCATCGCCTAATGAGCGAAATCTACCCGGTCGGTCTATCCAATCTTGATAACCGCCATAAACACCACTTCGGCCATTAGGGATGAATTCTGCATCTTTAACATGAAAGGCTTTAATTCTTTCATGATAAATATCAATGAAAGCTAAATAGTCCATTTGTTGCAAAACAAAATGGCTTGGATCGTACAAAATATTAACTCGTTGATGATTTCCAGTTGCTTCAAGAAATCTTTCGAAAGTTACACCGTCATGTAAGTCTTCTCCAGGATGAAGCTCGTAACAGACATCAACCCCTGCATTATCAAATGCATTCAATATGGGTAACCAACGGTTGGCTAATTCTTTAAATCCTGCTTCAACTAAACCTGCAGGCCTTTGTGGCCATGGGTAGACGGTATGCCATAAAAAGGAACCTGAAAAACTTGCATGAGTTTTTAACCCTAATCGTGCACTTGCTTGAGCTGCAAGGTACATTTGTGCAATTGCCCAATCTGTTCTTGCTTGGGCATTACCTTGTACTTCAGGTGGAGCAAAACCATCAAACATAGGGTTATAGGCTGGATTTACTGCGACTAATTGCCCCTGTAAATGGGTAGATAGTTCAGTAATTGTTAAACCAAACTCTGCTGCTGTACCGATGAGCTCATCACAGTAATCTTGGCTACTAGCAGCTTTAGCTAGATTCATACATCTAGGATCCCAACTGGGAATTTGAATGCCTTTATAGCCTAAACCTGCTACCCATTGGCAGATGTTTCGAAAATTATTTACCGGAGCTTTATCTCCCATAAATTGCGCAAGAAATATTCCGGGGCCTTGAATTTGTTTCATATTTTATACTCCAATTAATTGTTTAATGTGAACCACTTTTCATCAGACTGATGGCTTTTTACCAGTCCTTCAATTATTGCCATGCCGTGTACGCCGTCATTGATACCTGGATAATCAAATGTTTGAGGGCTCGCATCTTTACCTTGTTGATAGGCTCTGATAGCCTGTGCAAAGTTACGGTATATATTGGCGAATGCCTCTAAATACCCTTCGGGGTGCCCCATAGGTATACGAGTATTAACCAGTGATATTGAAGTATTATTACCAGCCGTTCTGAGTATTTGCATTGGCTCATTTAGCCATTTTAGTATTAGGCTATTAGGTTCTTGTTGGTGCCACTCTAAGCCACCTTTCTCACCATAAACTCGAATTGTTAAGTTGTTCTCTTCGCCGGTAGCAACTTGACTCGCATGTAAAATTCCATTGATGTCACCTGACATTTTTATTAGCGCTATACCATCATCGTCAAGCAGACGGTTGGGGACAAACGAGGTGAGCTCAGCGCATAGTTGCTCAATTGATTCACTGGTGATGTATTCAGCTAAATTTGCTGCGTGAGAGCCAATATCGCCCATACAGCCACTTATTCCCGACATGGCAGGGTTAGTCCGCCATGCTGCTTGCTTGTTACTTTCATCTTGTGCTTCTGATAGCCAACCTTGGGTATACTCAACAATAACCTTGCGGAGCTTTCCAAGTTTCCCTTGGCGAATAATATCTTTGGCTTCCTTAACCATTGGGTAGCCAGTATAAGTATGTGTTAAGCAGAATAATAAGTTTGTTTTATTGACTAGTTTTGATAATTTTATAGCTTCATCAAGGTCTAGAGTTGCAGGCTTATCGCTGATAACATGAAAACCTGCGTTTAACGCAGCACAAGCAACAGGATAATGCATGTGATTTGGCGTCACTATGGCGACAAAATCCATACGCTCGGCTTCATCTAGTAACATTTCTTGTTCAAACATCTCTTCATAGCTAGCGTAATTACGTCGGTCGGTAATACCTAATTCTTTTCCTGAGGAAATTGCCTTTTCAGGGGAGCTGCTAAATGCCCCGCAAACTAACTCAATTTCAGAATCAAGTGCTGCGGCAAAACGATGTACGCTACCAATGAAGGCTCCTTGGCCTCCACCGACCATACCCATTTTTAATTTTTTATTCATATTATGTTCCTTGCTTAACTTGTTAATTGTCCGAGTTCAACTTCAGTAAAAATTAAGTTTACTTGCTGTGATACAGTTTGGTTTGCTTTTAAGATAGTGTCAGGGAAGTTATCTTCATTAATTGAGTTAGGATAGAACTGTGGCTCTAAACAAATACCTTCGTGGGTACCATGAATACCAAAAACAGCGAGCTGGTTACCTGTATAACATTGTATAGCAGGTAATGTAGATTCAATTTGTAGCAACAACTGGGTATCTTTACTGTATAACTCTGCTTGGGTTTTTAGTTGCGGACACTCATCAAATACCCAGTTATGATCTAAGCCTCCCCAGCGTAATATTTCTGGATGTGAGCCATCAAGTGCATCAGTTAATGGGGTAAACTTACGAAAGTCTAACGGGGTGTTGTTAACAGATGCTACTTCGCCGTTAGGGATTTGTTCATCACTATAGGGAGTATATTTATCAGTATTTATTCGCAGAAAATGATTTTTTATATCGCCAAACCCGGATAAATTGAAGTAACTATGGCTGGTTAAATTTAATGGTGTATCTTTATCACTAGTCGCAGACCATTGTAGTGAAAGGCTATTGTTCTCGTGTAAGGTATATGTTAAGTCAATGATGATATTACCAGGAAAGCCATTTTCATTATCTTTTTGTTTAATTTGTAGTGTTAGCGTGCTAACAGCATACTCAACTACTTGCCATAACTGCTGATGTAAGCCTTTTGCTCCACTATGTAATAGATTGTTGCCATCATTGGGCGCTAATCGATAGTCTTGATTGTTTAAATTGAATCTTCCATTAGCAATACGGTTGCAAACAGGTCCTATTATGGCGCCATGAAACATGGAATCTAAATGATATTGCTCATTATGTTCATAAGCTAATATTGTATTGATGCCACCATGTTTTATCGTCGGAATGATTAACTCAGTAAGCCTAGCGCCTAAATTAATTATCTTAACTTTGGCTCCATTGTTATTTGTTAATTGAAACTCCTGTATTTGACTCATATTCATTCCCCAGCTGATAGTTTAGATTCAATGGTTACTTAACATCAAATTAGCTAGAAATGACAATGATGACTACGTAGCAATTAACATACGATAGGTATTTATTTACCATCTGAAATTTAAACAGGCTAAAAAAGTACATGATACGTGTTAAGCAACAAGTAGATGCACAAAACCATAGAACCTATAGTAGCTATTAGTAGCTATATATTATTTTTTACAAATGTGTAAACTTACTTAGAGGTGAGCAAATGAAATTGATGCGTTTTGGACCAAAAGGTCAAGAAAAACCAGGTTTAATTGATACTGCAGGCAATATAAGAGACTTGTCATCTATTGTTGATGATATCTCAGGTCAACAGCTACTTCCTGAGAATTTAGCCTCATTATCAGATGTTGATGTGAATAACTTACCTATTGTTGAACAAGGTGTTCGTATTGGAGCATGCGTTGGCAATGTAGGTAAATTCATTTGCATCGGATTAAATTATGCTGACCATGCTGCTGAAGCTAATATGCCGATCCCAGAAGAACCGATTGTTTTTACTAAGTGGTCAAGTGCTGTTTGTGGTCCTAATGATGATATTGTTAAACCACGTAAAAGTATCAAGATGGACTGGGAAGTAGAGCTAGGTATAGTTATCGGTAAACCAGCAAAGTATGTTGATGAAACTGAAGCTGAAAATCACATTGCCGGTTATTGCTTAATTAATGATGTTTCTGAGCGTCATTTTCAATTAGAAATTAGCGGTGGTCAGTGGGATAAAGGGAAGGGTAGTGATACTTTTGGCCCTATAGGTCCTTGGCTTGCTACACGCGATGAAATAAAAGATGTACATGATTTAGGCATGAAATTAAGTGTTAATGGTAAAACCTATCAAAATGGTAATACTAAAACGATGATTTTCAAACCTGCTTTTATTGTCAGCTACTTGAGTCAATTTGTTACTTTAGAGCCAGGTGATATTATTTCTACGGGTACACCTCCCGGTGTTGGTATGGGACAAAGTCCCGAGGTTTTCCTAAATGTAGGTGATAAAATTACACTATCAATTGATTCTTTAGGTGAGCAAACTCAACAGGTTATTGCAGATATATAAATCAACATAATTGGTTATTTTACCGTCTGAATCAAAAAGTGAAACTTTGAACTGTTTCGCTTCTTTTATACTAAAATTCAATAACGATATATCAACCATAATGGAGAATGTTATGATTCAACATATAGTGTTGTTTCCTTAAACACCGAGAAAAATCCCTAGAAGAAAAGGAATTTCTTCATTGTTTGAAAAAGCTTACTTTGATCTCGGAAGTTAAAAACCTAAAAGCTTTAAAACAGTTTAGTAAAAAAAACCGTATCAATATGCATTATTGATGACATTCGATAACGTTAAAGCCTATCAAAACTACTTAAACGATGAGCATCATGACTATTTTGTTAAGATCTATTGGTTAGTTGAGGTAGATGGCTTTATGGAGTTAGATTTGGAACCTTTTTCTGACTAGAATTGAGTAAGGCAACTTGTTTCAAAGTAGCGGCTGATGCTTTAGTGTGAGGTGTACTTTGACTACAGCTCTACAATTAAGCCATTCAATGAGTCGAATGGCTTAACATAATCCAAATAAAAGACTAATTTTTTTCTCGGTACCCTTTGATAAATTGAAAAGCATCCCGACAAATTTGTTCTTCAGACTCGTACATTTTACGCCAAATTTTAACGACAGGAATAAGTTCAGGTAAGTTAAGGCCAAATGCTTCAACGGCAAATGTGCCCTGATAGCCTATTTCTTCTAGCGCAGCAAAAGTTTCATCCCATCGAACATGACCGCTACCAGGAGTGCTGCGATCATTCTCTGAGATATGGACATGGTTAATTAATGATGCATGATCCTTAATCGCTTGAGTAACATCTTTTTCTTCAATATTTGCATGGAATGTATCATAGAGTATACCAACATTATCATAACCAATATCTGTCACTAGACGTGCCATATCAGCGGTAGTATTGGTTAGGTAACACTCAAATCTATTAATAAACTCTAAGCTAATCTCGATATCTTTTTGTTGAGCGTGATGAGCCGTTGCTTGCATTACTTCGATGCTCCATTGCCACTCTTCTTGAGTTGGACCCTGGCCAGTAAATACACCGAGTGCAGTGTGGAGTAAACCTGAAATCTTACTTGCCCCCAATGCCTGCGCGCAATCAATAGCACGCTTATTGTTCTCAATAGCGAGCTGTCTTACTGCTGGATCTTCAGAGCAAGGGTTATCAGCTTCTCCTCGAGCCGTAATAGCTAATGGTATTAAGCCTATTTCTTTTAATATTGTTCCAAGCCATTGATAGTGATTAATATCTTCAAGGTCTAGAATAGGGATTTCAACCATGTTATAGCCGGAATCTTTTACTAGCTGAAGCTCAGGTAAATGCTCTTTGGTAACATGGGTTGTCCATAAAAACATATTCATTGCGCAATTCATTTTATTCTCCATCTAAGATAATGAATGATCGAAACATAGAAAGGAAGCTTATTGTAATCTATTACATCTTGTCAATGAATTCTACAAAGTGCCGTTGGTAAAGTTTTTATTTATTTAGTTGGTGCTGAAGTGGAGCTTCTTATTATTAATTGATGAGGAACAATAGACGGGGTAGATTTTACCTCTAGCCCTTCAATAATATGACAAAGTTGGTACATGGTTTTCTCGCCAATTTCTTCACCAGGTTGAGCTATTGTTGTTAAAGGCGGATCGCTTATTTCAGCATAACGGATATTATCAAAGCCAATAACTGAAATGTCTTCAGGGACTTTTAAACCACTGTTTTTTATCTCGTATATTGAACCAAGTGCCATCTCATCGTTAGCGCAGAGAATTGCTGTAGGGCGCGGGGATTGGTTTAATAAGCGACGCGTAATACGGCGTCCATCTTCAATTGTTAAATTACCACCAGTGATTAAATCTTCAAGAGTAGGTAAGTTATGTTTATTCATTGCTAAGCGATAACCCACCTCGCGCTCTCCCGAAACACTGCTAGATAAAGAGCCAGAAATGAAAGCAATTTTCTGATGTCCTAACGCAATTAAATGCTCAGTCGCTGCGGTAGAAGCGGCTTCATTGTCGATTCTAACACTCGGGAAGTTACTAATGTCAGGGGTTGCATTTTCACAGCTAACAATAATAGGCGGGTGGCTTTTTGAACTATTGGAGCGTGATAACGCATCCTTAAATGGTGAAACACTACCCAGTAAAATAATGCCATCCGCTTGATTTGAAAAAAAAGTATTGGCCATTTTATCAAAAGGCATAGTATTAAATTGGGTATCGATAATCATAATACTAAAGCCTTTTTCTCTGGCAACCGTTTCAATGCCTTTTAATACATCACCAAAATGAGGCACACCTATAGAAGGAATCACCACAACAATGACATTGGATTTTCCTCTACGAAAATTCCTTGCGAGGCTATTCATGGAGTAACCTGTCATTTTTATGGCAGCAGTTACTTTATTACGGGTGCTTTCTCTTAATTGTTCTGGGGCATTAAAATACCTAGAAACAGTTGCTGTAGATACTCCGGCCGATTTGGCCACATCTTTAACTGATGACATGCTAATTACTTCTATTCTTGAACTAAGGTAAATGGTATCGAATTCATTTAATAAAATACTCCAAAGAAAGCATCCTTGAAAGGAATATTTGCTTACATTTTAAATTAAACAGTTAATTGTGCAAAATTTATCGAATATTAAATTATAGTTAATACATTTATTTTTTGTATCTATTATAGAGAGCTTTGTCATCTAAATTTAAGCTAACGTCAGCCTTTATGTGATTGATATTGTATAGATTGAACTCGAAAGAAAAATATAAGCCACAATCACTTAACTATAAAGCTTTCAATTAGTAAGTATGGCAGTCTATTTAGGGTTATTACTCTTATTATTCAACATTGCAACATAAAAATGTAATCAATTACATTTTTATGTTGTAATCTATAATGTAATGGATTACATTTTGTGGAGAATAAATATTAATTATCAATGGGGCAAAGTATGAATGAGAAAGTTTCTAAAGGAATTAATCGTAATAAACTCTTTATTATAAGTCTTATTGCTTTGTTCACTTCGGGTTTAAGTGCTGCACTAAGGGCAACTATAGCTTCAGACATTCAAGGGGATTACCTTGATGCAATTGACTTAGCTCGTTCAACAATTATGATTGGAGAAATTTTAGGGGTAAGTTTCTTAGGGTTTGCTTTTTCATTATTTATAGCGAGTCCTTTACTTGATGCTATCGGCATGGCAAGAATGATTTTCTTCTCTGCGCTTTGCTTTATTGGTGGCACTTTGTTGGTTATTTTTTCCGATCAAATTACGCAAACTGCAGATATTTATTGGTACTTGTGGAGCGGTATGCTTATTAACGGTATCGGCTGGGGCTTGGTGGAAGGTATCACGAACCCTTTGACTACTTCACTTTATCCTGAAGATAAAACTAACCGATTGAATATTCTCCATGCTTGGTGGCCTGCTGGTCTTGTAATTGGTGGCTTATCAGGCGTAGGGCTTTCATATTTAGAACTCAGCTGGAAAATACAATTCTCCCTAGTATTACTGCCATCAGTTATTTATGCATTCATGGTGATAGGGGTGAAGTTCCCTTTAACTGAGCGCGCGGCGTCAGGCGTTAGCATGAAAGAAATGTTGACAGAAATTATTCGCCAACCAAGTTTTTTCATCTGGTTAGGAGCAATGTTACTAACTGCTGCTTCTGAGCTTGCTCCTGGACAATTAGTCGACCTTGTCCTAACTCGCACGGTAGGAATGGATGGTATTTTACTGTTAGTTTATGTTAGTGGTCTTATGTTTGTTATGCGTCACTTTTCTGGTCTGATACTTAAATTTATATCACCTGTTGGTTTACTGTGGTACTCATGTGTTTTTGCTGCTATTGGTTTGTATTTACTTAGTATTGCCAACTCACCTATTTCAGGACTTTTTGCTGCAACTATTTGGGGTATTGGTGTTTGTTATATGTGGCCAACTATGCTGGCAACAGCATCTGAACGTTATCCGCGTGGTGGTTCTTTCTTTATCGGCTTAATGGGAGTCGCTGGAGCACTTTCAATTAACTATGTTTTACCTGGACTAGGTGGGATTTTCGACCGAGCAAAACAAGATTTTGCTGGTGGAATAGAAGCTTTTGCTTTACTTGAAGGAGAGCCATTAAATCAAGCACTTGTCAGTGCTGCCCAAACAACTTTTCAGTCAATAGCAGTATTGCCATTATTTTTACTGATTATTTTTGGTGCTATTTGGTGGAAAGATAAAGCAAATGGCGGTTACGCGCCAGTAATGGTTAACAGAAAATAATTGAAGAATAATAAATTAGACGGAATGATTTTTAAATAACTACTTAAATTATAACTATCATAAGAAGAAACGGGAGAAGTCATGAAAATACATAAACTCACACAAGCGCTAGTGCTAGCAGGTATTGCCTCACTAACAAGCTATAGCCAAGCGGCAACTGAAGCAGATAAACCTGCAAATGTTTCAGAAAAGAAAAAGCTAGCTATTGAAGTTATCACGGTAACGGCTCAAAAACGCTTAGAAACACAACAAGAAGTTGCCTTAACGGTAAATACATTTGATGCAGAGTCATTAACTAAAGCCGGTGCTGTAGATTTAACTGATATTGAAAAAATGACAGCGGGTGTCACGTTAGATGGTGAATCGGGTCATCAGGCAAATATCTCAATTCGTGGTATTGGCTCAAATTCAATTTCAGGATTAGATCCTGCTGTAGCTGTTTTTATTGATGGTGTGGTGCAAAACAATGTTGGCTCTGCATTTAGCTCTTTACTTGATATAGCCCGTGTTGAAGTATTACGAGGACCTCAAGGTACCTTATACGGTAAAAATGCCCCCGCAGGCGCTATTAATATCATTACTAATTCTCCTGACTCTATTGATTTTTCTGGAAATGTTGAAGCAACTGCTAGCTCTTGGGGCACCCAAGAATATAAAGGGACTATTAACGTTCCGTTAGTCGAAGATGTACTTGCTGCTCGTGTATCCGGTTTATATTCCAAATCTGATGGTTATATCTATAACGAACATTTAGGCAAAGATGCTAATGCACGAGAGCGTTCAGCGACACGCTTGAAATTGCTTTATACACCGCTTGATAATTTATCAGCAACATTGAATGTAAATTTCAGCCAATCAGAAGTAGGCAACCCGTTACAACTATTGGGTGAAAATATCTATCAGTATAAATCATTTGAAAATGATCAAGGCCTTGCTGAAGATGACAACGAAGCTATTTCATTAGAGGTTGATTGGGAGTTAGATAGTTATGAATTTACCCTGATAAGTGCTTATCAGGAATATGAGCTAACAGGCCCTCGTGATAATGATTTTAGCCCGGCAGAAGTTGGCTCAGGTGGTTCAATTTTAACCGTTGACCAAGTGCTTACCAGCTCTAGTCATGAGTTTAGAATCACATCATTTGATAGCGATGAATTTGAATTTATGGCAGGTTTATTCTATTCAAATCAAAAATTAAAAGGTGGTAGCCTTTTTGATAATGGTGCATTTAACCAAAATATTACCGGTATTGATGCAACAGAGAGCTTTGGTATTTTTACCAACAATACTTACTTTATTGACGAAGATTGGTCTTTTTCTTTTGGCTTACGTTACAGCGATGATCGTAAATCAGCTACATCAAAGCAAGTTGATAGTACCTTCGGTGAAGTTGACGGTTATGATAGTGACCACTTCGAGGCCTTTTCTGGTAGTTTAAAGCTTAGATATATACCTTCAACAGACCGTACTTATTATGTTTCAGTTGATAGAGCTTACCGAGCCGGTGGCTTTAACGTAGTTGCTCCGCAACACTATAAAGATGCAGGTTATGATAAGTATGACGCAGAAACTAGTAATGCTATTGAAGTCGGCTCTAAAATATTGTTCTGGGATGAGCGCTTTCAACTTAACACTGCCATATATTATCAAACCTTTGACGATTATCAATCAAACTCTTTCTTAACTGAGCAAGCCGTTGCTTTTGCACCGTTCATCGTTATAGGTGCGCCTGCCGGTAATATTCGTATTAATGGCTCTGATGCAACGGCGACAGGTGCAGAAATAGAGTTCACAGCTTTACTTTCTGAGCAACTAACGGTTAGTGGTTCTATGGCATATAACCGAATAGAGGTTGGTGACTTTGATAATATTCCTACAACCTTTGCGGATGCTGGATATTCAACATCAGGCCCTGTTATAACAGATCCTAGGGTCTTACCAGGTGCTGGCGGAAATACTTTAATTGTTCCTGTTACAAGTAAATCGGGTGAAGTCTTAAAAGGTAACCCACAGTTTTCTGCAAATTTATTCGTTGAATATAAAGATGTGCTAGCCAGTACAAATTTAGATTGGTTTGTTAGAGCTACGGCTAAATACAATAGTGAACGTGATAAAGAAATACTAGGTAGTTATTTAACCTCAGATTTATTCGCGGGTATCACGAGCGAGTCAGGCAAGTGGAATATTACCGCTTGGGCGAAAAACATTACTGATGAGCAGTATGTTGTCTATGGCAATGATGCCGATAGCTCAGGTTTGGGTGTTGATGTAGGCTTTCCTAGTGCGCCGCGCTCTTATGGTGTGACCGTCGGTTATTCATTTTAAGTACCACTTTAGGGCCTAACATTAAGTTAGGCCAATTTAATTGATTTTGGAGCAGTTATGAGCAGAAGAAGATTTTTAAAACAAGCGACTATCTTATTAGGAGCTAGTGTTTCAGCGTCTTTGAGTGCAGCTGTACTTAAAGGTATCACTACTGATTCTCCTGTAAATAGCAGTACGCTTTCAGAGTCTCAACAGCAAGTTATTTCATTGTTATCTGAACGGATTATTCCTAAAACTGATACGCCTGGAGCTTTGGAGGCAGGTGTACCAGCCTTTATTAGTATAATTGTCTCTGAATGGTATAACCCAGATGAAAAAAAGGCATTTATTTCAGGCATAAATGATATGGAAAGCTATTGCTTTCAACAATTCAATTGCTCTCTTAGCAAAGCAAGCAGTGCTCAACATGATTTTGTTTTAACAGAGTTTGAAAGACTAACTTTAAAGAATAAAGATAGTGAGAAGCCAAGCATTTTTTCGACATTACGAGAATTAGTCGTTGTGGGCTTCTTTACTTCGAAACCCGGCGCTATGCAGGCATTAAAGCATAATCATGTAGCAGGCCAGTTTATTGGTGATTACCCATTAAGTAAAGTGGGTAAAGCTTGGTCTCCATTTTATTAAAAGTCGTTACATAACAGAGTGAAGGTTACTTATGTCAAATAATATTATTTATGATGCCATTGTTGTTGGTTCCGGTATTTCAGGCGGCTGGGCGGCGAAAGAGCTTACTGAAAAAGGACTCAGTGTTCTGGTTCTAGAGCGTGGTCGTCCTGTTGAACATGTTAAAGATTATGTAACTGAACATAAGGGGATTTGGGATTTTAAATATCGCAATTTGCCTGAACGTGAGCTTTATGACAAAGAGTATTATGTACAAAAGCATAATCATGCTTTTAGCGAGCTGACTCGACATTATTTTAATAATGATCTTAAAAATCCCTATGACTATAACGAGAAAAAACCTTTTTATTGGTTAAGGGGCGACGTAGAAGGCGGGCGCTCATTAACCTGGGGTCGTCAAGTATATCGATTTAGTGACTTAGATTTTACCGCCAATAGTAAAGATAACCATGGTGTTGACTGGCCAATTCGTTATGACGATATAAAAGAGTGGTATTCACACGTAGAAAAATTTATTGGTGTGAGTGGACAAGCAGAGAATTTACCTCAGTTACCTGACAGTGAGTTTTTACCACCAATGCAATTTACTAAAATAGAAAAGGTGATGAAAAAACGCATTGAAGAGCACTTTGATGATCGCATGATGACTATTGGTCGCTGCGCTATATTAACGCAAGCTCACAATGGCAGAGCACCTTGTCACTACTGTGGACCTTGTCATAGAGGGTGTATGACAGGCTCCTATTTTAGTAGTCAAAGCTCAACGCTACCAGCTGCTAAAAGAACGGGTAATTTAACCATAAGAACACACAGTGTTGTAGAAAAGTTATCTTACAACCCAGCAACGAAAAAAGTAGATGGCGTTTGTATTATTGATGCCAATAGCCATGAAAAAATTACCTTCAGCAGTAAACTTGTTTTCTTATGTGCTTCGACGGTTGGTAGTACACAATTATTATTGAATTCTCGTTCTGAATCTTTTCCAAATGGTTTAGCAAATAACTCAGGTGTACTGGGGCATTATTTGATGGACCATACCATTGGTATTGCAGCGATGGGCGTTATGCCCGGCAATGAAGAAGATTATCATTATGGCAATCGTCCTAATGGTACCTATATTCCTCGCTTTAAAAACTTGGATAAACAGCAAACATCTTTCCTGCGTGGTTATGGTTATCAAGGCTGGGGTATGCGCATGGATTGGCGCAGTATTCATGCAGATAAAAAAGGCTTTGGTAAAGATTTTAAAGAAGAAATGCAACAACCCGGTCCATGGGGGGTCGGTTTAATCGGTTTTGGTGAGTGTCTACCACGATTTGAAAATCATATGAGGCTGTCTGACACGAAAGTAGACAGTTATGGTATTCCACAAGTTGAGTTCCATTTTGAGTGGAGTAAAAATGAGTTAGATATGCGAGAAGACATTGCGAAAGAGGGTAAAGCAATGCTTGAAGCTTGTGGTGCTACAGACATTACTACCTCAACTCATATACATCCAGGTGGCGGTGCAATACATGAGATGGGCACTGCCCGTATGGGGCATGACCCGAAAACCTCGGTATTGAACAAATATAATCAATGTCACGATGTTGCAAATTTATTTGTCACGGATGGCTCATGTATGACATCGGCCTCTTGTGTTAACCCTTCTTTAACTTATATGGCGCTAACGGCAAGAGCAGTAGATTATGCCGTCAAACAATTCGCCAAAGAGTTTTGTTAAATAAGCAAGAATTTAGCTTACAGGTAAAGAGAAAGTTGTTTTATCGAGTCAAGACAACTTTCTTGTAAAACAAGGCGAGCAAGCGCCTTGTTTTACTTTCTTCGATGACTTGCGCTATTTAAAAGCTTTATTGATAAATTATAGAGCATTCGATATTGAGATAATTATGACCGTATTTTCAAAAAGTAACATTTGTATATCTGACCCTACAACAACATTTGATCGCTATTTCCAAAATTGTATTGGTTCTTGTCACGCGTATTTAACTTTGCGTGAAGATTTTCGCAAGCATGTACGTACCGTGCAAAAAGAAATTGGCTTTAACAATCTAAGATGCCATGGCATTTTTCATGACTGGGTTGGCGTGTATCGAGAAGTTGATGGTCAGCCAGTGTTTAATTTTCAAAATGTTAATAAAATTTATGACTTTTTTATTGAACAAGGTCTAAAACCTTACGTTGAATTAAGCTTTATGCCTTCGGCATTAGCCAGTAGCAAAGACACCCTTTTTCACTACCAAGCCAATATCAGTCCACCAAAAGATCATGGTTTATGGCAGCAAATGATCACCGCTTTTGTTGAGCATTTAATTCATCGCTATGGTTTAGCAGAAGTCAAAACATGGTATTTTGAAGTATGGAATGAGCCTGATTTAAAAGATATATTTTGGTCAGGTAGTCAAGCGGATTATTTTGAGTTATATCGCCATACGGTCAATGCAATTAAAACCATTGATGGAGAGTTAAAAGTAGGGGGGCCATCAACCTCTAAAAATTTATGGATCCAAGAACTTATTGATTTTTGTACTGATAATAATCTGCCCATCGACTTTATCTCCACTCATCACTATTGTGCTGATGCCGCGCTTGAAACAGGCAGTGATGTTTTTAATCTTGAATATCGTGGTCAAAAGGCTATGTTGTCTGATGTATTAGCAGCGGTTAAACAGGTAAAGAATTCAAAGTTTTCTGATGCAGAAGTACATTACTCTGAGTGGAATGTTTCTCCGTGCCATGAGGACAAATATGGAAAGGATTCTGAGTTCACCGCGGTATTTTTATTACAAACGTTAAAAGACTTAGCCGGTGTGGTTTATTCATATTCTTATTGGTGTTTATCCGATGTATTTGAAGAAACTGGTCCTGGTAGCCAGCCATATTCAGGTAAGTATGGCTTAATAAACATGCACGGTATTAAAAAGTCGGTCTTTCATGCTTACAAGTTTTTAAGTGATTTATATGACAACGTACTTGATAGTTCTGGTGAGTCATCATGGGTGACTCGTTCAAAAGGTGGCAATATTCGTCTATTAAGTTGGAATTTTAATGAACCGCTCGAAGTTGATTTTAATGGTAATGATTATCTCCTTGATGAACAAAATAAAGATGAAACGTTTAACTTGACTGATATGTACGGACATTATCGTATTAAAGGCTATCGTGTTGATAAACAGGTCGGCAATAGTTATCGCAGCTGGCAAGCTATTGGCTCACCAGAATACCTATCTAAAGAACAAGTGAATCAGTTAATTGAATGTTCTGAGCCTGAATTGTTTTTGGATGAAGAAATTAGCTGTGACGGTAAATTACCTTTGCATCACACGCTAACACCATGCGCCATTGTTTTTTATGATATTGAAAAAATAGCTGAGTTATAAATGCTTAATACTAATTACTCGCTAATAGGTGAATTTTTATGAGTGAACAACAAGTCAAGTTATCGGTTACTGAAAAAATAGGCTACGGCATGGGTGATGCTGCCAGTAATATCATATTTCAAACCGTGATGACCTTTTTAGCTTTCTTCTATACCGATATTTTTGGAATTTCTGCCGCCGCGGTAGGAACTTTATTTTTATCGGTACGATTATTAGATGCTATAACAGATCCCCTGATGGGCTCTTTAGCCGACAGAACAGAAACGCGATGGGGAAAATATCGCCCTTATTTGTTATGGCTCTGTGTTCCGTATGCACTCATTTGTATTCTGACCTTCACCACGCCAGATTGGGGTGATAATGCTAAGTTGATTTATGCTTTTGTCACTTACAGTTTGTTAATGATCATGTATACCGCCATTAATATTCCGTATTGTGCATTAGGCGGTGTCTTAACCTCAGATCCTCAAGAGCGTGTCTCTATTCAATCTTATCGATTTGCCTTAGCTTCACTCGCAGGTATTTTCATCACGGCCTGTACTTTACCTTTAGTTGATTATTTTGGTGGGGATAATAAGGCGTTAGGTTATCAATTAACCATGATTTTCATGAGTATTATTGGTATTGCATTATTTCTAATGTGTTTTGCTACCACGAAAGAGCGTATAGCTTCACCCAAAAGAGAAAAAGTGTCGATAAAGCGTGACCTAAAGCTTTTGCTTAAAAATGATCAATGGGTGATTGTTGCTATTATTACTTTCACTGTGATGTTTGCTGTAATTATTAGAGCAACGGTATCGCTATACTATGTTAATTACGTGCTTGAGCAACCCTCGCTTGCCACCGCGTTTGTGACTACGGGTATGATAGGTATGTTTTTAGGAACATTGTTTGCCAAACCCATCACAGACAAATTTTGTAAAGTAAAAGTTTATCGTTACACCATCTTACTCATTGCCTCTTTATGTTTTTGTTTATATTTCCTCAACCCGAGTTTTATTATTTTAGCCTTTGTATTCCAGTTTGTTATTGGCTTTTTACAGCAAATGACTACCCCTATTATTTGGGTGATGATGACAGATACTGTTGATTATGGTGAATGGAAAACGGGTGAGCGATTAACCGCCTTTACTTTTTCAGGTTCATTGTTCATTTTGAAATTAGGTATGTCAGTTGCTGGTGCTATTGCAGGTTGGATTTTAGCGTTTTACGGCTATCAAGGTGGCGAAAATCAAACTGAAAGTGCATTAGAAGGTATTAACTTGCTCTTTACTATTATTCCAGCTGTTGCGTCCTTATTTGCTTTTTATTTGGTTCGTCATTATCGACTGAATAAAAGTGAACTGGCTAAAGTACAAACGAAAATTTCAACGGAATCTGAACCTGAGCAAAAACTTCAACCGGAGCTTGGATAATGTCTTCATCAATAATATCTAGACGTAATGCTGTTAAATTAATGCTAGCTGGAATTGGAACTATGCTTGCGGCAAGTAAAGGGCTAATTCCTAAAGCCCAAGGAGCAGGCCATTTTATGAAAGCCCAAACATATAAAGATAACTTAGGTATCCAGCTATATAGCATTCGACAGCAGTTGTTAAATAATGCTGGTGGTGCTTTTGAAAAATTGGCGGCTATTGGTTACCAGCATGTTGAGTGGTTCGATGTAACCTCCTTAGATACGTTAGCGCCGTTAGCCCAATCAAATGGTTTACCAATAACCAGCGCCCATGTTTTATCACCCTATATAACGGGTAATAATTTGATGCAGGCAGTTATTCCTGATGATTTAAATAGTCCTGAAAAATTAATTGAAAAGCTCAATAAATATGATATCAAGCATTTAGTGTTGTCTTATATTTTTGACGATGAGCGCGAACATATTGATCAGTATAAAACATTGGCAGAGCACTTAAATCGAGTTGGTGAGTTAAGTAAAACAGCCGGTATTCAACTGTGTTATCACAACCATGATTTTGAATTTCAACAACTCAATGGTCAACGTCCATTTGATTTGTTACTCAGTGAGTTAGACCACGAAAATGTAAAGTTCGAACTGGATGTGTTTTGGACTAAATATGCGGGTTTACAACCTGATGCATTGATAACTTCATTAGGTGAGCGTTGTGCTTTGTTACATTTGAAAGATCTAAAAAGCATGCCTCCAATACCTGCAACAACTCATACACCTACGGGTGAAGCAATGTTTAAACCCGTAGGCTCGGGCATTATAGATTTTGAAAAAGTATTAACTGCAGCAAAAAAGGTGGGAGTAGATAATGTTTTTGTTGAGCAAGACCACAATACCGGCCATATATTTGAAGATCTTCAAAATAGTTTTAATTATTTACAAACATTGAATATTAAGTAAGGACAATATCATGTACATATTTAAATCCACTATCCAACTTTTTTTAATTTGCTCTTTGTTACTCATTAGTGCTTGTAATGATAACAGTAATACAGGAACTAAAGCGGTAAAAGCTACAGTACCTGTCAAAAGTGAGCAGGCAACTAAAATACTCTATATAACCAGTGTTGGTTGGTTTCATGATTATCAGCAACAAATCAAAACTATTAGCAGTAATATTAATCAATATATGAATGCCGATATTGATGTCATTGTTGGAGATATTGAGCGTTTGAAAACAACCGACTTTTCAAATGGCTATGATCTACTTATTTATAATTTTTGTCATGCAGCACAAAGAGATAATGAATTACTGCAAAGTTTAATGTCACCAGTTGTTAATGAAGGTAAACCTCTGATTGCCTTACATTGTGCCATGCACTCTTTCCAGTATTCTCCTGATTGGGCAACATTTTTAGGGTTAAAAACTTTGCGACACGAACAGCAAAGAAGTTTTGCTGTGGAGAAGGTGGGTAATCACAAGTTAATAGCTGATTTAGCTGAAACTTGGACATTATCGAGTGATGAGTTGTATATCACCATTAGTCAAGATGAAGGCATTGTACCATTGCTACAAAGTTATGGTATCGAAACTAAAAAGCAACATACGCAAGCTTGGTTATACCAGTCGGGTAAAGGAAAAGTAATAGGAACAACATTAGGGCATAACGAACAAACCTTAACCGATAGCAATTTTCAACAATTTATAGCAAATAGCATTCGCTTTTTAGTCATCAAAGAGCCTGAAGTAGCTCCTGAAACTGGTTATAACATATCACTGAACATACTTACTGAAGGGGTAAACTACCCTGACGACCAAGAAAAAAAATGTGTCATTCATAACATGTTTTCCATTGGCGGAGAAAAAGTAAAGTCCTGTGTTGCAAGTCAATGTACAGATACTTCAACACTTGCCCAGTGCACAGCGCAATGCCAACAAGATAATCCTTGGCCTGTACCCGAAACATTAAGAGAAGCTTGTCAAAGCAATGAGCTTACTGCCCCAAATTAATAATAAAGTATTTTCAAAGAGGAGTTTAAGATGACCCGAAATATTTTCAAAACCCTAGTAACAAGTTTTACTTGTGCGCTAGTGCTTTCAGCCTGTGCTGATAATAAGCATAGCAAAGAAGAAGCTGATGTTAAAAAGCCCATGGTAGCAACAAAAGTCAATGTGATTAATGAAATCACTTGGGATGACTTTCAGGCTTACGGCTGTAAAGTTGAGCGTTTAAAGAGCAATCAAATAAAAATTAAACTTGGCGCGCAACCTTGTACTTTGATGTTAATGAGTGACAAATTAAGTCAGTTAACGTCGGACAAGTGGTTATCCTTTATGCGTACCAGTGATGGAAAACGTGCCGTAGGTACTAGCATGTTATTTTGGTCAAAAAATAATAAGGGTCAACGACCTGATTTAACCTTAGCCGATGCACTTTTTCCAGAGTTAGCTTCTAGAAGAGCTATTCCATTAACCCTTTTAGCCGAAGGACGCGGCATGCCTAAAACACCAGGATCACTTATTGGTTTTGCTTTTGGGAGTGGGGTTCATTTAGATGAATGGTCAAGGTTTGCGGTATCAGTAACAAACTTTTTTGGTGGTGAGCGCACAGTAATTTTAGATGAATTTATGTTTACTGATGCTGAGCCTGATTATCCTGTTGGTAATAAAGTTATGGTCGATGAAATTGGCCAGTGGAAAGCCGTCGACTTTAAAGACAAGTTTACCGATGCTGATGCAATGACTCAATATTTAAAAAGTGAAGCAAGTAAAGCTATACCTGAAAGGGAGTCTGACAGCTTAAGTCATTTTGGCGGCATAAAAGCGAAAAAATATGAAGCGACGGGTTATTTCCGTACGCAATTTGACGATGAACGATGGTTTCTCGTTGACCCACAAGGCTATGCTTTTTACAGCATTGGTATCGACATTATAGCTGCTGGCATTGGTGGAAATGTTGATGGTATTAAACAATTACACGAGTGGCTGCCAAATGAGGATGATCCTGTTTATGCAAAGGCATGGATTCAAGCGGACTACATTCAAGATATTCGCTCTGAAACTGGATTATCTAGTTCAAATTTATTTGATTTTGGCACGGCAAACCTGATCAAGACCTTTGGTAAAGATTGGCATCAAAAATGGAGTGATATTACAGCTCGTCGTTTAATTGAATGGAACGTGAATACTGTGGGTAACTGGTCAGATATGGATTTTGCTCGTAGCAGTAAAACCCCATACGTTATGCCAATGGAAAAGTTTCCAGTAACAACTAAGCGTATATTTAGAGATTTCCCTGATGTGTATAGTGAAGAATATGCAAAGAAAGCAGCCATTTTTGCTCAACAATTAGCAACGTATAAAGATGACCCTTACTTAATCGGTTATTTCATGAATAATGAGCCCGGCTGGGCATATATTCCAACCATTAACTTAGCGGAGGAATTGCTTTCTAAAGGTGATGGTTTTGTGTCTAAAGATAAGTTAATTGAGTTCTTAACTCAACAGTATAAAAATGATATTCAAGTATTTAACAAAGCATGGAACACTGAATTTTCACAGTTTAGTGATTTAAATACCCCGATTAGACGTGCGGCAACATTATCAGAAATTGCGGCCGCTGATTTACAAGTTTTCTCAACAATGCTGCTTGAAGAATACATACGGGTACCTGTTGTAGAAACTAAAAAAGTTGACCCTAACCACTTGAATATGGGCATGCGTTGGGCTTCTAGTGCGTTAAAACAAAAGTGGCGTTTCGCTGGTAGCCAATACTTGGATGTATTTTCAATGAACAATTATACCGATGATCCTACCATGAGGTTAGATATTGCTGCTGAGTTCTCTGGTGGTAAGCCGGTATTAATTGGCGAATTTCATCATGGTTCAATGGAGGGCGGTCATCCTACATACGGCGCACGTTGGACAAAGACAGAAGCAGAAAGAGCAATAGCTTATCAGTACTACGCAGAAAAAGCAGCGGCTCACCCGAACAGTATTGGGATTCATTATTTTGCCTATAATGACGATCCGGTATTAGGTCGCTTTGATGGTGAAAATTTCCACCATGGTTTTGTGACCACAGCGCATAAACCATATACTGACTTCATTGAAGGTTATAAAAAAGCCAATAAAGGTCTTTATGACGTCCTGCTGAAGAAGCGTGAACCAGTAGAAAAATATGATGAAGACATGGTTAAGTCTATCAATATGAGCTTCTAAACGTAAATATAAGTATTTTCATATAAGTCTAAGTGCATTTTACTGCGTTCGGGCTTTTTTTGTTTAACATTTATCACTAAAGGTTAGGAACTTAGTAGAAAAGACTATAGTTAGCATTATACAAGACGGATAAGGTTACTATTAAGTGTAACCGTCGAGCGAAAACTATTGAAAGGTAAACCGTATAAACAAAAAAATGGGCCCAAGAGCCTAATGCCAGTCAGTTAACACTGACTGGCTTTTTTGTTTGCCCAGCGAAGCTGGCAAACCCGATAGGCTGAAAGATGCCTTATCACCCAGACTAAGGGGAAGATAATCTGAATGGCAAGGGCGTCACTGGCCAACGGTGGGGTCTGAAGGAAGCCATAAGAAGTTA
>NZ_JBEOOB010000034.1:0-42977 GCF_040308685.1 Pseudoalteromonas sp. 20-MNA-CIBAN-0454
GTGATGATGATTTTACCGACCTAATGCCGTGGAATGTGCAGCTAGACTTCGATTATAGCTAAGCGCACTGCTTAAATTCGCGCTTACTTAATAACCAGCCAATCTTTTGAGAGTTTTATAAACATTTCTTTTTCATTCATATTAATAATGAATTCATAATAACGTTTAGAAGACGAAGCACTTTCGTCACTTTCCATAAATGAATACAGCCTAGCATTAATTTTTTTGTTTTTTGATTCGAACTCTACTCTTCTTAACTTTAAATCATCGCCATAAGCGATATAAACTGGTTTTAGAGTGTAGTTTGCTAAGCTGCTCTTACTGCCCTTTAGATTTATGTTTATAACTTCTACGCCCGTGTAAGGGATTTTCCGGCTCAAATCCCCAAATGTATCTATAACCCCGGTTTCATATTCAGCATCTATTTCTTTATCTGACTCAGCATTTTGGATAATAGCTTGTAGTGTACTTTTTTGGAGGTTGTTTAATTCAAACGATTCCACACGCTTGCTTTGAGAGTATTTATTAACGTGAAGATCAGAATTTTGAGCCTTCGCCTGGAAGCTAATCCCGCAGAGTAAAATTAAAGTGAGAGAAACTTTGCTCATAAATTATATCCTTATATTAGATGTAATTTCAATTCAACAATAACGACTTCCGATTAAAAAGCAAACAGTCTTTAACTGCTATATTTTTGCATGTTGTTTAGAAATAAATGAAGTAGGAAGCGACAGCTTGTAAGCGAGGCACATTAATAATTTTATTTTTATCACAATGTGAAGTAAGGTGAATACTACGGAATGCAATAAGTTTGGATATGAGCATGCAAAAGCACCAACGATTATAAGCCTACACCACATATCACTAGTTCCTAAAGGCAAAGGCTCTTGGTTTATGCAAACCGCAAGCCTTTTTTCTATGTATTACTTTTCGCTATTTTAATAAAGCTGACTTGATCGACATCACCAAAATCATCTTCATCGTAATCATTTTGCCACGCTTCAATATGCTCATCACTAATAACACACTCTTCAATATCCATGACTGAAATTGGCATTTCAGCAACAGCGATCAATTAGCATAATTGTCAATATACGCGCAGAATTGAGCGCTTACAAATAGGGGGCATGCCAGTGGTGATCGCTGAATAATTGCAATTCAGAAAAGTCTTTCGGGCCCCCATGAATGATCACTGCTACAGGAGCTTGGGACAGGTTTGACTGGTTTTTGCTGAAACGCAGTACGCCTTGCAACGATAAGCCGTCTTCAGAGAACCAATTGAATCTTTTAGCTAGGCCAAAATCAAGGCCTGTGAGTTGCGTATGATTACCCGAAGCATTGATCATTTTTTGCTTATTGAGATTAAAGCAAAAGACATCGGGGAAATGTTTGGCACTTTGACCTATGAAAACAAGCGCGTTATCTGTAAGTTCTGCATCTATTCTGCTACTGAGCCCATTGATATCGAGCAATGTGATATGGTGTCTATCGAGCCACCCTAACTTTGCTGTGAGTCCATCGACAAAACGAATGTAAGCGCACTGCTTAAATGCGCGCTTACACATCAAACAAATCATTTGAGCAATGGGATGAACTATTTGAAGATTCAACAATGACTGTCGCGGCAATCGATCGTTTGGTTCATCATGCAACGATTATTCATTGCGAAGGTGACAGTTACCAGCGCAAAACAGCGCTCAATAAGAGCAAATGAAATTCGGTGTCAACCGGCCAAGTTAATTGACGCTAGATAACTTTTAAACGCTACGCTAAAATTGTGGTTCGTGCACCCCCTAAATTGGGTGCAAAAAGGAGCGAAAAATGACGCCGAAAAAAGATGATATTACGCAATTATGCGATGCAATTAATTCGGATTTAGAGAGTGAAAAAACACGTCAATTTTATGCTGATTTAGAGGGAGACGAACTAGCGCCAGCAGACAAAAAAGAGGCCCTCGAAAAGTGGCTCGCTGAAGGGAATAATTTAGAGCTTCCTGTGTGGGTATCGAAGAAAAAACAGTCGTGAAGTGCAACGTTATTTCACACTGTCAAATGCTCACTATTTGTTCTAAACTTTAGTCTATATACACAAGGAGAAAGCGCTATGCAGGTATCTAATAATTTTATGGATGTATTTTTTGGTTATAACGGTAGAGTTGGCGATGTTAAGGGAGCAAAAGAAGGTATTGCAGAGTTTGAGCAACGAGCTAAAAATGCTGAATCTCCAGAAGAAAGAGAACGATATGCTCAAGCAGCTGAGCAATTAAAAACAGAAATCCTTCCTAAAATGCAACAAGAAATGGAGCAGTTAGGAAAGCAATTAGGATTAAATTCAGGTCGGATAGGACAGGTAATAGAAATAGATAAAGAGAATAATTCTGTACCTAATTTAGCTGTTAAAAAGAATGATAGTGGTGTACTGTCCTTTATGACTTCTTACGAATCAGGAAGTTATTATCACAACAAAATATAAAGGATTAGTTTATGTTAAAAAAAATATTGTTTACATCAGCTTTAGTTATAAGCTCTTCTGCAGTAGCAAATATAAAAGTTAATGTTGAGAATGACTCTAAAGATTATGATGTCACATTTACGAGTAAAGACGTTCAAACATCCACGTTATTCACCAGAGCCATTAGAAACTCTTAGTGCTAATTCAGCTGACCGATTTTATGTATTTAGTAATTACCCTGATGTAGTTCGCTTAGTAGATTTTGAATATAAATTTAGTGATAGTTCAGTAGCTCCTCGTTGTCACTTTCGCTTTGTTATCATGAAAGATTATCGAAGTGGTAAAATGTTACCTCAAAAAGTAATTGCTGAGAATGAGGGTGGATCATATAGAGATAAGGCTATTTGCTCAGGTAAATTAGATTCTTTTAACCTTAACACTGGAGAAGCTGAAGTTACTTTTTCTATAAATCGTAGAAAATATTAATTTTAGATTTTACAAGTCCATTTTTAATTGGGCACTTTTTTTAAATTCAAATGAGAGGGCTGCGACTGAGCGGCCTTTTTTTATTGTTTCAAAGTAAGCGCACTGCTTAAATGCGCGCTTACGTTATTCCTCTAAAAGCGCAGCGCCTCATACCCTCTTTGTGAATAAAATGGGCTTAAATGTTTTTGCAAAAAGAGAAGACAATGAGAGTAAATGAGTAGACATAAAACACATTGTTCTTGGCTTTGTTATTTTTTTAAAAGCGCAGCGTCTCATACTCTCTTTGTGAATAAATGGGCTTAGATGTTTTTGTATAAAGAGCAGAAGGTGTGAAAGTATACAAACAGGTTTTAGCGCATTACGCCAGTAAGTTGCTTGGCTGCAAAATAATATCTGGCTTAAACTTAATTTGTAGATGCAGAGCTAACTCACGTTAAAAACTAAAGTTTAAGCATAAAAAAAGCCGCATAAATGCGGCTTTGGGGTTTAGTCTCACTTCACTTTGGGCGTGTCTCCAAAATTTAGTGAATACGTTACCAAGGAACTGTTTTACTTAAATAGCCAATTACTTAGATAGACTCTAAAGCAATTTTAACCATTTCGTTAAATGTGCTTTGACGCTCGTCAGCAGGAGTTGCTTCGCCAGTGATCACATGATCACTTACTGTGAATAGCGCCATTGCTTTTGCGCCATATTCGGCTGCAACGCCATATAAACCGGCTGTTTCCATATCAACAGCAAGCACACCTAATCTATCTAAATCTTTATAAAAGGTGTCGTCGGCTTGATAAAATGTATCGGTAGTAAATACGTTACCTACTTTTGCTTTAATACCAAGATCTTTTGCAGCATTTACGCCGTTTAAAAGCAGGTCAAAGTCAGCAATTGCTGCAAAATCAGTACCGCGTACACGGGCACGATTTACATTTGAATCGGTACATGCACCTTGTGCAAAAATAACATCGCGTATTTTAACGTCGCTACCAATACCGCCACACGTGCCAATACGAATCAGGTTTTTAACCCCAAAAGTAACAATTAGCTCACGCGCATACAAAGACATTGATGGAATGCCCATGCCCGATCCCATAATGCTTACAGGCTTACCTTTGTAAGTGCCTGTAAAGCCAAGCATGTTACGTACACTGGTTACTTGTTTTGCGTCATCTAAAAAGTTTTCAGCAATATATTTTGCACGTAGCGGATCGCCTGGCATTAATACTGTTTCGGCGAAATCACCTACGTTTGCATTGATATGCGGAGTACTCATTAATCTTTCCTTTTTATTTAGATGTAGTTAGCTTATCTATAAAGCCATCACCGTATTCAAGCGCAGGTAAGTTAAACCATTGTGCTAAGGTTTGACCTATGTCTGCAAAACTATTGCGCTCACCAAGTGGGGTGTCGGTCATACCCGGTTGGTAAGCAATTACTGGTACGTATTCACGGGTGTGCTCAGAACCTGGAAAGGTTGGATCGCAGCCATGATCGGCAGTAATAATTAGTAAATCATCGGCTTTTAGTGCGTTTAATATAGTTGGTAAATAATCGTCAAACTCTTTTAACGCTTTTGCATACCCAACAGGATTACGACGATGACCAAACATTTCGTCAAAGTCGACCAAGTTAGTAAATATTAAGCTGTGATCGGGCGCACTTTGCATTAATTCGTTGGTTTTTTTCAGCAAGTTTATTAACCCTGGTGCTTTATGCTTTTGGGTAATACCTTGATGCGCGTATATGTCTGAAATTTTGCCAATACTTATTACTTCGCCACCGTCTTTTGCTAGTACGTCTAGCAATGTAGGGGCTGGCGGTAATACCGAGTAGTCACGGCGATTGCTGGTACGGGCAAAATCTTGATTATTTGAACCCAAAAATGGCCGCGCAATCACTCGTCCTATATTCATTTCATCTAGTAGCGACCGTGCAGTTTCGCAAACCTGATAAAGCTTTTCTAGGCCGAATGACTCTTCATGCGCGGCTATTTGAAACACGCTGTCAGCTGAGGTGTAACAGATAGGTTTACCTGTTTTAACGTGCTCTTCACCTAGCTGCTCTAAAATAGTGGTTCCTGATGCATGGCAGTTGCCTAATATGCCTGGGATACCGGTACGAGCAATAAGCTCGTCAATAAATTCTTGTGGGAAGCTTGGCTGAGTTTTAGGAAAATAACCCCAATCAAATAAAACGGGTACTCCCGCCATTTCCCAATGGCCTGATGGCGTATCTTTACCGCTCGAAAGCTCTTTAGCGTATCCCCATGCACCTTGCGATGCTGAACGATTTGACACTAAACAAGGCTCTTTACCGGCCGCTTCGCAGGCATCTATTAACCCTAACTTTGATAAGTTAGGTAGCGATAATGCTGTGCCTGTTTCGTCATAATATGCTTTTAGCAGATGTGCTAAAGTATTCGCGCCAATATCACCAAATTTATCTGCATCTGGTGCTGCGCCAATTCCTAAACTGTCTGCCATTAGGATAATTGCTCTTGCCATTGTGACCTCCCGTTATTCAATATGGTTACTTTATCTGCTCTTCGATTTTTACGCACAGGACATAAGTCCTGTTTCATATAACCTAAACATTATAAATTTACGCCCTTAAGCGAAGCAAAAGAGATTAATCGTGTCTTTTTTGCTATTGTGATCTACCAACAATATATCTTCCTGTGTGGGTGAGAACTTTAGTGACACGAACTATTATAGCCATTGCTGGCGCATCAGCGTCGGGTAAATCTCTTTTTAGCCAAACAATTTACAATGAATTGGTTAATGAACTTGAACCAGGCGCTATCGCCATTATCGAAGAGGATGCTTATTATAAGGATCAGTCGCATTTACCGTTTGCACATCGTACGCAAACTAACTACGACCATCCTGATGCATTTGAATATAAGCTAATGCATGAGCATTTAACACAACTTCGTAACGGCCACGCTGTAGAAGTACCTATTTATGATTATGCACAACATACTCGCAGCGAAACAACGCGGTATGTAACTGCAGCTAAAATATTAATCGTAGAAGGCATTTTACTACTTAGCGATAAAGCGCTTAATAAAGAATTTGATATTAAGGTGTTTATAGACACTCCCTTAGACATTTGCTTAATGCGTAGAATGCAACGCGATATGGAGCAAAGGGGCAGAACATTACAATCTGTTGTTGAACAATACCAAGCAACTGTTAGACCGATGTTTTATCAATTTATAGAACCGTCAAAGCATAATGCAGATCTAGTTGTCACTCGAGGCGGCATGAATCGCGTTGCGATTGATATAATAAAAAGTAAAATTAAACATATTCTTCAAGAATAGTAACGGGAAACATTTGTATGACAACTTTTATGAGCGTAGTTGGCATGTTTGTGCTGCTAGCTATTGCGTTTGCGGCGTCAACTAATCGCAAAGCAATAAAGCTTAGAACGGTAGGTATCGCATTTGCGATGCAAGTAATTATTGGTGGTTTTGTATTATTTTTTGATGCAGGCAAAAATGCATTAGCAAGTGTATCTTCCGCTGTTTCATCGGTTATTGGTTTTGCTAACGACGGTATAAGCTTTTTGTTTGGACCTTTAGCATCGCAAGATACATTAGGGTTTATTTTTGCTATTCAAGTACTGCCGGTAATTGTGTTTTTCTCTGCGTTAGTGGCCGTGTTATATCATTTAGGCATTATGGCGTGGGTTATTAAGATTTTAGGTGGCGGCTTGCAAAAGCTGTTAAAAACCTCACGTACTGAATCGTTATCGGCCACTGCTAATATTTTTGTTGGCCAAACAGAAGCACCGTTAATTGTTAAACCTTTTATTGCCACTATGACCAAGTCGGAATTATTTGCCGTAATGGTAGGTGGTTTAGCAACGGTAGCAGGCTCTGTTATGGCCGGCTACGTAATTATTGGTATTGACCTTAAGTATTTAATAGCAGCTAGCTTTATGGCGGCTCCTGGTGGCTTTTTAATGGCCAAAATGATTGTGCCAGAAACCGAAACGCCTAAAGACAATTTAGCTGACTTAGATTTAGATGATGAAAAGCCCGTTAACGTTATTGATGCAGCCGCATCGGGTGCTGCAAGTGGTATGCACTTGGCACTAAACGTAGGTGCAATGCTACTTGCTTTTGTAGCATTAATTGCATTGTTAAACGGTTTATTAGGCGGTATTGGCGGCTGGTTTGACTACCCGACATTAACGCTGCAAGAAATTTTAGGTTATGTATTTGCGCCTGTTGCATGGTTACTTGGTGTGCCATGGAATGAAGCAATACTAGCCGGTAGCTTTATTGGTCAAAAGTTAGTAGTGAATGAATTTGTTGCTTACTTAGACTTTATAAATTATCGCGATACGTTAAGTGCGCACACTCAAGCAATTGTTACTTTTGCACTGTGTGGCTTTGCTAACTTATCATCGATAGCCATTTTACTAGGTGGATTAGGCGGTATGGCGCCTAGTCGGCGAAAGGATATCGCTCGCTTAGGGCTCAGAGCAGTGTTAGCAGGATCTATGGCTAACCTTATGAGCGCCGCAATTGCTGGATTTTTCCTCTCGCTAGCTTAGAAACTTAATGAGATGAACCACTGTTGCAAAACAATAGGATAGTGCTTTAAGGGGTTAAAGCTCTATCTGACTTGAACGATACTTCATCAAGGGCCGCAAGGCCCTTTTATCGTTTTGGGCTTGTGAAGAGGTTTATAAATGAGCTTAAAGGCTAATCTTTGAATAATATAATAAAATGAAAAACCACCTGCCAACCACCACCTTTAAACACTAAAATGGTATTCACCACAGATCAACACCAGATAACAGTCCCCTGCCATAAGCGCAATGTAAAGCAGTAAAAAGCGTGCGAGGTAAACTCCCTGCGGCTCTCCTATAACCATTAACTTGGGTGGGATTATAACTACTCGCTAATAATTAAGAAGTTGATAGTTGACTGGCAGACAGCTCAAGCCTGAGTGCTGTCCCTTTTCGTATTTACGGCTAAAGCTAAACATTGAGTTTGCTTAGTTACTCTATTGAGCTTGCATCAAACACCTGACGCCTAAAACCTGAAATATAAAACCTGTTTTTACCTCATGCTGGCATTTCATCTGTAGGGTTTAAATCACTACTTTGTGATCTCATCACCTTTTACAAATACGTTTTTCGTACTACGAGCATGTGGCAGGTAACAAGCTACTCGCCCAGGGTAAGTTTATACCCAGCACCAAAAGCACAGTAAAAAGCGCGAGGTAAACTCCCGCCAGCTTTTGCAGCCATTAATTTGGCTGGCGTTCTAACTGCTCACTGATTGGTTAATTGATAGTTGATTGATAGCTCAAGCCTGAGCGCTGCCTTTTGCATTTACGGCTAAAGCTATACACATTGAGCCTGGCACCTGTATTTTATATAAAGTTGCATTCAAAAAATCGGCACAGAGTTTGGTTAGTTAAGTTTAATGCGTTGAAATACAATACTGAGGGGGGAGTTACCGAGGAATATCAAATTTTAGGCACAAAAAAAGCGCCTTAAGCGCTTTTTTTTCATTTTACTTAAAAAGTAAAATTATACAGCTGTGATGTTATCAGCTTGTGGACCTTTTTGACCTTGTGAAAGAGTGAACTCTACACGTTGGCCTTCAGCTAAAGTTTTGAAACCTTCGCTTTTGATTGCTGAGAAATGTGCGAAAACGTCTGGGCCATTTTCTTGCTCGATGAAACCAAAACCTTTAGACTCATTAAACCACTTAACTGTACCTGATACGATGTTAGACATTGTAATATCCTGATATAAAAATAAAAAATATGCTCATGTGAGCGGGTGTAGCAAAAAATGAGATGGTACTTTAAAAACTTCAGGACGGTACTACAAGTATTACTTATACAACATCGAAATGGAGATTTATAGATTACATGCTTTCTTTCTAGCTGCGGCCCACTATATAGAAATTTTAATTTGTGTCAAGTTTATTATTTAAATAATTTTAAAATATTAAACCTTATTTAAGTTAAGGGCCTTGCAGTTACTCTATTTAATTAGCAATAACACTACGATTACGGCCATGCTCTTTTGCATAGTACAGTGCGTTATCGGCTTTTTTAAATACTTGATCAATATTTGTGCCGTGCTCTGGGTAACTAGCAATACCTATTGATATGGTTATATAACCAATGGTATCTATATATGACGACTCAACTGCAAGGCGCAGCCTTTCTGCTATTTTAAATGCACCTTCACTGTTTTGATTAGGTATTACAAGCACAAATTCTTCGCCGCCAATGCGCGCAACAATATCATCTTTGCGAGCAACACTTTGAATAAGCTTGGTTAATGCTTTGAGTGCTTCATCGCCTTTGTCGTGGCCATATGTATCATTTACGCGTTTAAAAAAGTCGATGTCTATTTCTAAAATGGTAAATAACGTTTGTTCGTGGATTAGTTTATCAAGCCATGCTTTTAAACTTCTGCGATTATGAATCCCCGTTAGAGGATCTGTTTGTGCATCGTGGCGTAACTGCCCTATTTGCAGCTGTAAAATACTTTCGCCTTTTAGCATTGCTGTTCTGAATTGCTGACTATGAACTACTCGTAGCTAAAACTATCGAGTTTCCAAGACGCCAGTAACACTGGCGTCCATTGTTGTAAGAGAGTTTCTTTGTACAAGGCTTGCCGTCGATGACGGTCTTACGTCAGCTTGCGTGCGTGAGCACACAAGGGACACATCAGTTGATGCAGTCTCTAACTCCCCTGATTTTTCAGTTGAGGCCAGTTCGCTCCCCAACGGCGGTGTTACCGCCTTTTTACGTACTGCTGTTTTCTTACGAGTTTTTGCTTTCTGGGCAAACGTAGACTCTTGTATGTAAGGTACAGCTCGTTGCGCTACGACAATGCTGGCATTGTCGTCCGCATGAAAAGTTCCGCAGCCATTTAAACAAATTAATGTATCTTGCTGAGGTCTTATCGTATTTTTTTCACCGCACATATGGCACGTCTGCGACGTGCCTGCGGGGCTCACTTCGACTACGGCCTTACCGTAGTCGTTCGCTTTATACTTGATGAAGTCACCAAGCTTTCCTAAAGCGACATTTAATAATGAGCGATTTAAACTGCTCTTGGCATTCGCGTTGTTACGCGCATAGCCACGGCCATGCTTGCCGCGCTTTGGTTTAGCACGCTTGGTCATGTTTTTGAGTTTTAAGTCTTCCAAAGCGATTATAGACTTCGCCGAAAGCACGACCTCTTTCGAGGTCTGGTGCAAAAAGTCGTGCCTAATTCGCGCAGTCTTGGCGTCGAAGTTAGCTATCTTATCTGCTAGCTTTTGCTGCTCATTAGACTCAACACGTCTAGTGTTTTTGTTATTGTTTTGGCGCTTTTTACGCGCCAAAATACGCTGATACCGAGCCTTCTTTTGCACTAATCGCTTTAGCCTTTCAGTCGTCTCAGGGCTATAGGCTTTGCGCAAACCGTCGCTTGTTGCAATAGGCAGCTTAACGCCACGGTCGATACCTGTGATTTGGGATAGTAATTCGTCATCACTGAGGCTTTGTGCAACAAAGCCTTTCAACAGTTCCTCATTCGTTGCAGACTCAACACCGTCGTTATACGACCCTGAGAGGTAGAAGCGTCTACCTTGGCGCGATATACGGAACTGCTTTGCGAGCTGGTCGGGTTCGTAGTCGAGCTTTATAGAAAACATACGTGCGGGCTTCTTCGAAGCCTTCTCGTAGAATGTCAGAAGTGCCCGACCTTCGTTTAGCGGCTCAAGGATGAACATTTCCTTTGTTACTACACAGCTACGCTTGCGATTACGCCCTTTGGGCTTAGGAAACTTCCGAAGCCCACTTCGGCACGCATTAATATCACTAAATAACATACTTGCAGCGTTTCGAAGTATTTGTGGTGGTATTTCTTTTAAGAAGGAAAGCTCAGGTTTAGCCTTAATACCTGCATACTTCTGATCAATATCCGAGCCTTTGTCGGCTCGGATAAGTTCGAGGCTTTCCTCAATTCTCTGATTACGCATGACATTCGATCCACCAATCCACCGCGCAAAATGAGTAGCTGCTTTACTACTCATTTTGTAAGTTATTTCGATATTAAAGCCACGAATTGCCATTAATTAAATGCCTTGAACAGTCACTAAACACAGAATATTATAGCGCTATACAAAAAACAATCATGAGTTTAATATGCACGAATGGAGAACTGGCAGGAACTGCGTTTATAAGAACCAAGTACACCTAGCATTCGTTGCAAAATACCGCTGTGACGTGTTCGCTCGCAGCGTAAGCCACCCTCTGAACTAGCTGTAAAATAGAGTAAAGCTGTAGCAAAACACAACCACTAAAACCGCAGGGCTTAACTCGTAGCTAAAGCCGACGAGAATGCACCCTGCAAATGTTCAAGAAAGCTATCTGTTGCTGAAGCAAGCTTATTAGCATAAGCGTAATTACTGTGTAACGTGTAGTTGATTAACTGCTCTTTTTGCACTTGGTAAGTAGCATAAAAACTACTTACTAAGGTGCAAATAGAGGCAAGTAAAACAAGTAATAGTATAAGAAACCTGAGGTTTAATGTTGGTAATAGTTTGTGAAACACTCTGTCTATACCTCACGTACAACTTGCATGCATAATATATTCAATACATTTTATACTACCTGCTTTAAAACCAAGAATCTAACCAACTTTAATAATGTGAAGTACTAATTAACCTAAGCTTTGGATAACAAAACTATCTCAAGTAGCTATTTACAACGCTAACTGCGTTGAATTTACTTGCAATAGGCCAGCTATTGACGCGTAAACTCGCTAAAAGCCTCTGGCTAGAGAAAATAAATTTAAATATAAGTATGATTCAATACGTTAATAAATCTCTTAACCAGAGTTCCGGTTAATTATTGCCTACCTATCGGTAGACAATAATTATAAATGTGTTTTATCAAGTTAACTTTTATAACTGTCGCTCAATTTATTACACAGTGCTATCCACTGCTTCGGTTGCTCTTTACCTTCAACTCTTCGGCCAAATAAGGTCATAACTGTGTTGCTGCTCTCATCAAAAAACTCTATTGAGTGCACCACAGTATTACCGTTATCTGTTGGCTTTTTAACGACAAAAGCACGCGCTAAATCTTCACTTTTAATATGTAAATTAAAGTCTTCATCAAGTACGTTATACCAAGGGCCTACTTGCTTTAAGTTATTGAGTGTTCCTGAGTATATTTGCACCGCGGCGTTGTTATTTACAAAAATCATTACCTCGCTTTGCTGCTCTTTTAACGTGCTAAATATTAACGGTAAGCTTGCGGTTGGTATTTCTTGTGCCCAATTGGGCTGTGCAAGTTCAAGTGCTTGTATTCTGCCTACTTTAAACTCGGTTAATAATGCTGGAAAATGATGCACATCTTGCAAGTTTTCCCATGCGGTTAAAAAGCCCGCTACATTTATATTTTCTTGCGGTGTGGTCTCAAGCTCTTGGGTTTTGATTGGCTCTACCACTAATGTAGTGCTTTGCTCTGGGTCGCTATATTTACTAATTAGCGCCTGATACGCAGTTAAATTAGTTTTATCGGTATTAAATATTTTATGAACAGCTCGGCCATGTTTATCAAAGCACTGAATGCTCACCATGTTATTTAACTTAACAGCAAATACACTGGCCCATTGCGATAAAAACAACCTTAAATCTATGCCTCCTGGGTTAATTGCTATTCCCATTTTTTTATTATTACGCTGTGAAGTATATAGTTTTTCGTAACAGCCTTTAATTTCACTCACTGCAACGCCGTTGCGTGTAAGTGCCATTACATGCTCTAGTTTTTTTAACCCTTTGAGAATGTTTTCGATTTGATTAATATTTAATTTAATTGCTTGCTGCCCTACTTGAGAGGCAATAAGTTGTGCTTCTGTGGTGCCAAGTTGTACGGCGGCATCTACACTGCGAATATTGGGCTGCGCTACTTTTAATGTTTGATATTGGTTAACTAAGGTATTCATAATTTACTCCTAAAAGGTAATGGCCTAAGTGACCATTACGGCAACTTAAAATTTAAAACTAATTTGCGTTTTAATATTACGGCCAACACCATAGTCGCCAATGGCGCCTGTAGTACCCGCTATAACTTGGTATTCTTTATCAAATAAATTATCTATTGCTAAGCGGGCATTCCAGCTGTCGTTAATATCCCAACTGGCGTTTATACCTGCTAAAACATAACTTTTATGTTGCTGCTCAATGCCTGATACAAGTACAGTGCGATCATTAACATGTTGAATATTAAAGCCTGTTTTTAGCACGTCGTTAAAAAAGTTTAACCCGCTACTTAGTGCAAATTTATCTGCTGGTAAATACCAAAGTGGTTCATTGTTTTGGTTTTCACCTGATATTCGACTATAAGAAAAGTTGGCATAACCTAAGGTATGTGCATAATTAATTTCAAACTCAATGCCGTCTCGTTGGTTTTCGCCACTATTGTTATAACGCGCTGCGGGTTCGGGATTAGTGGCTATATTGGTGTTTGATTGAATTTCGTCATCTATTTTTACTTTAAAATAAATAACACGGGCAGTTAAAGCATCTCTGTTTGTAAATATGTTTTGGTTTTGGTAACTCGCACCTATTTCTTTATTGGTGCTGTTTTCTACTTTAAGTTCGAGTGCCGGATCACGGCCACCATATTGATCATAAAGCTCATCTATTAATGGGGCTCTAAATCCTTGCTGATAACTTGAAAAAACAGCTAGCTGGTTATTAATTTGATAGTGAGCGGTTAATGCAGGCACTACTTGAGAGTGATCAACATCGGTATCTAAATTATTAAATGAGTTGGCAAAGCTAGAGGTTGCTGTGGTTTTATACTTTTCATAACGTAGCCCTGTGGTAAGCGTTAATGCCTGCCAAGTAAATTCGTCTTGTAGGTAAACGCCTATGCGTTTTTGAGTGCCTCCGGGCTGTGATGTTATTTCGTTTTGTATTGCTTGCTCTGCATAATCAATACATTGATAAGTTTGCATGTCTAAATTAAGGCATGGATAACTTAACTTGGTTCCCACTCGATCTTTTTCAGAATACTGCATGCCATAGGTTAAAGCATGCTGTTTAATTAAAGATGTATTCGCAATATCAAGTGTGGTTATGTTGTATTCGTAGTTAGACTCTAAGCCAATAAAATCTTTTAAAGTGCCTGAACCATCACTTTCAATAACCTGACTTTGGGTGCGCCCTAAGCGCGCTGTTAAATTTACATAAGGATTATTGGCGGGGTTAAGCTCATAGCTTAAATTAGTAACCGACTGTTCTATTTCTCTATATACCGTACCCCATGCGCCAGGATCGGTAGTATTAAACTCGGTGCGCTGATTGTCTTCACTTTTTGTATACGACAATCCAATTAAGGAGTCTTCGTTTAAGTAGTACTCTGCTTTTAAAAGCAGCGACTCGGCCTCAATACCCGAATTATCGAGCGTTTCACCATTTGATAACTTAAAGTCGCCACTACTGCGTTTTACATACGAAGTAAGTATATCTAATGAGTCGGTAGGGCGTGCATAAGCATATACGGTACCGTTATTTTCATTATTATTGCCATGGTGACCTAGCTTAACTTTAACGCCACCTTGCTCACCCGGTGCTAAAAAGTCGCTGGCATCTTTAAGTTCCATTTCTACCACACCACCTAAAGCACCACCGCCATGCAAAACAGTACTTGGTCCACGTTTAACATTTACAGAGCGATAAAGTTCAGGATCTGAAAAAAAACTCCCCATTCGATACTTTTCAAATGTTTGAATTGCACCATCTACGCTTATTAACACATCTTCTGCGTCACTAAAACCACGCACATTAAACTTTTGCCCCATATTACGTGGGCCACCGGTTGCAGTAACGTTAGGAATACTAATAAGGCTGTCGAATACGCTACTAGCAAGTACTTGCTCTATTTGTTCTGCGTTAATAACATTAACGGCTTGAGCTGAATTTAATGCAGACTTTGCGGTACGGGTTGCCGTTACGGTTACTGCATCAAGTGCTGTAACCGGCATATTAGTGTGGTTAGGGTTTTCAAGATCAGCTGCCATTAAGGGCGAAGACAGAGTGGCAAGGCAAGCTGCCAGTTTGGTAATACGCATTATTTACTCCATTTAATAATTATATTTTGTTTACTCTTTTGCTCTACTTATATTGAATGCAAAAAAGTTACATAGCGCTTTGGGTTAGCCCCTACTGCCTAAAGCACTTTGACTATAACAAAATAAACACCAAATGATAATAGTTATCAATCGCTTTTAACTAAAATATTTGCAACTTGATACTTTTCAGCAGAAAGTTTAGCTAATAGCTTTACTAATTCGCCGCTAGGTACTTGCTGATCAACCGCTAAATACAGAGGTAAGCTTTTTTTACTGTTTTTTAAGGCGTTAATCGCTTCATTTAACGAAGTAAATGATTCTTTTTCGAGGGCGTATTGAAGCTTATTATGCTCTAACCGAATACTAAGCACCTGTACATCTGCTTGTTGTACCGGTGTGCTGGTGTTTTTACCTGTATCGGGAAGCGTTACATCAAGCATATTTAACTTAACCGCTGCTGTAAGTAATAAAAAAACCAATAAAATAAATAACACATCAAGCAAAGCGGTTAAGTCTGGCACTAATTGCGCCGCTGTATTACGCGGTGGCAAGCTAAGCATAAGGTGAGTCACTATAGGTAAACTTATAATTTAAATGATTGATGATTCTTGTAAAATCATTTTGTAACCCTTCTAGTATGGTGTTTAATAAGCCGCTAACTAATAAACATGGAATAGCAATAACTAATCCAGCCATGGTTGAATACATAGCTTCCCACAAGCCATCAGCTAGTAAAGCAGGCGTAACCGCTTGATTAGTTTCGGCAATGCGTTTAAACATAACGACCAACCCCCACACAGTACCAAGTAACCCCATTAAAGGGCTTAAAGAGGCCAATAAACTCAATATGTTTAGCCGTTTTCGCCAATCAATTAAGCAGTCTTGTAAATACAATTGGCACCATTGAAGACGTTGCTCACTGTGCAGCAACTGCTTAGCTTGCAGCGTAATTGCAAATTGACTTGTACCTAGTTTATGTTGCTTTAATTGCCACTTAGCAATAATTAAAATAGTGCTGCGCTCCAGCACAATAGCCAAAGCTATAATTGACACCAATAGTAATGGCCAAGCCATAATACCTACCGCATTAAAAGTTGACTGCATGTTATTACTCTTTGTTATACGTTTAACGAAAACCGAATTGGCACGCTAAATCGTGCTTTTATCGGGTGGTTATTTTTAACAACAGGATGAAACTGCCACTGCGCTACATTATTTAAAGCAGCTTTGTCGAGCTCAGTAAATCCGCTGCTTTTTAACACAGTTAATTTTGCTATATGCCCCTGCTTATTCAACTCAATTTGCAATAACGTAACCCCTTCGTAACCTCTTTTTTTAGCCCGTAACGGATACGTTAACATTGGCTTAGGGGCTTTAAATAAAGGTAATTCAGTTACGGTAACTAATTGATTAGTAGCAGAGTGTTGGTTACTTAGTTTTGTTGTACTAGAACTGGGCGCAGCAGGCTTTATTTTATTTTTGTTTGCTGGGGCGTTTTTTACAGACTTTTTATGCTCAGTATTTTTAGCTGTGTTAACCGGTTTGGCTTTAGCTGGTTTTTTTGGCGGGTTATCTATTATTTTTTTTATATTTTCAGATGTTTTTTTTACTACTTTAAGGTGCTGCTTGGTGCCCGAAAACTCAGTACTAACATTATCGTTTTTAACTACAGACGTTGTTAGTTTTGGCTCAGCTGGTATTTTTTTAGCTACTTTACTGGCGTTAACCTGGGTTGAGTTAATAATATTAATTGCCACACGATCGGCTTTTTGCCCCTGCGAAAATGTCATAGCTTTAGGGGAGACAGGTTGCATAAACAACCCAATATAATGAGCAACTGCTGACAGTAATATAAAAATAGTAAACTTCATAGCTTTTAAATCTAAATGATAACTGTTATTGTTCGTGTTTATTGATAGTATCAACATTGGATTTGTTATGAAACCCCTATACACATATTTAATTACGCTTACCCTGTTAACATTTGCTTGTAGCAGTAATTCAGCTCCATTCTCGGCACAAAGAATTGTTGTTTCGGGAGGCTCAATAACTGAAATTATTTATGCCTTTAATGAGCAGCATCGTATTGTAGGTGTAGACAGCACCAGTGTATTTCCAAGTGCTGCGACTAAAAAACCGCAGATAGGGTACGTACGAAAAATAAGTACAGAGGGGATATTATCGCTCAGCCCAGATTTACTCTTAGGCGAAGCCGACACAGGACCTCAAAAGGTAGTAGAGCAGCTAAAAAGTACGGGAATAAACATGACCATACTTACACAAGAAGATAACTTTTTAGGTATTGAAGCTAAAATAAAACACATTGCACGTTTACTCAATGTACCTAAAAAGGGAGAGCAACTTGCAAATAGTTTGGCAATAGACAGAGCTGCTTTAAACACTGTTTTACAACAAAGTACTTATAAGCCGAGAGTACTTTTTATTCTTAATGTACGCAGCGGGCAACCTATTGTAGCCGGGGCAAATACCTCTGCAAATGAATTAATAAATGCCGCTGGAGCAATTAATATTGCAGCAGAGCACATACAAAATTGGAAACCGCTTTCAACTGAAGCGGCCCTTGCTCTTAATCCAGACGCAATTATTACTATGGGACGACACGGCGACACCCCTATGGAAAACGTCTCAAAACTAGCACATTTTAAGTTCTCTAATGCAGTTAAAAATAAGCAAGTATATAGCTTTGATGGCAGTTATTTATTAGGCATGGGCCCACGTACACCACAAGCGGTAGTTGAGCTTGCAAGTGTTTTACACCCTAATGCTAAATAACCTACAGCGTATAAGTTTCGCTTTGCTAAAACCTCTCAACCTAACATTGAGCTAAGTGAGTAATAACTATGCTGGCATTAGGAAGTACGCTATTAACCGAACAAAAACAGCGAAAAATGGCCATTCCCTGTTTATTTTTAGCCTGTGTTTTTATGTTTTTTATTGCACTAAGTAAAGGGGGCGTAAATTTAAGCTTAAGTGAAATAGTCGCAATAATTAACCAGCTTGAAACTGATAGCTTAAAAAACGCTATTATTTGGCAAATACGCTTACCACGCATAGTGTTAGCCATGGTGGTAGGTGCAGGGTTAGCCGCGTGTGGCTGTGCTATGCAGGCAATTTTTAGAAACCCATTAGCCGATCCGGGTTTAATTGGTGTGTCGAGTGGTGCAGCACTTGGCGCTGTAGCCACTATAGTATTAGGCAGTAGTTTATTTGCTAACTTTAGCAGTACCTTGGGCGTTTATGCGGTACCGGTTGGCGCATTTATTGGCTGTATTAGTGTATGTGTATTTATTTATAGATTAAGCGCTCACAGTGGTCAGTTTACAATTATTAGCTTATTACTAGCTGGTATTGCTGTTAATGCCATTGTGGGATCGCTCATTGGTGGGCTTACATTAATTAGTAACGAGCAACAACTGCGCGATTTAACATTTTGGAGTATGGGTTCTTTAGCCGGTAATCACTTTGCAATGATGCTGCCCTCTTTATGTATTATTGTTTTGAGTGTGGTTTTATTACTACGCCTAGCAAAACCTCTTAATTTATATTTACTAGGCGAAGCGCAAGCTAAACACTTAGGTATTAATGTAACGCGGCTTAAAAAGCAGGTATTTATTTGCACGGCATTGTGCACCGGAGCAGCTGTCTCTATTACCGGTATTATTGGTTTTGTTGGTTTTATTGTGCCGCATATTGTAAGGCTTGTTTTAGGGCCCGATCATCGTTACTTAATGCCAACAAGTATTTTAGGCGGCGCGCTGCTATTAAGCTTTGCTGATTTATTTGCACGCACTGTAATGCTCCCTGCAGAGTTACCTATTGGCTTAATAACCAGTGCTATTGGTGGCCCTTTCTTTTTAATTATGTTGCTAAAAACTTATCAGCAACGGAGCTTATAAATGCTGTGCGCTAATAATGTATCGGCCCAAATTGGGCAAAAAAAACTACTCAAGCATATTAACTTTTATGTAAAACCTAACGAGTTAGTGGTAATTATAGGCCCTAATGGGGCGGGTAAATCGTCGTTATTAAAAGCTTTATGCGGCGATATAAAAATTAATAATGGCGATATTACGCTTAATGACCGCTTGCTTAGCGACTACTCAATAGCAAGTTTGGCTACATTACGCGCTGTGCTTACGCAAAATTACGAACTCGACTTTCCATTTAGCGTAGCTGAAGTGGTTGATATGGCGCACTTTGCCCATCAAGCAGACTATAGTAAACAGCAGCTTATGCATTTTTCAGAGCAAGTAATGCAAGCACTTAGTGTAACGCACTTAAAAACCCATACCTTTACACAACTCTCTGGCGGAGAAAAACAACGCGTACAACTTGCGCGGGTATTATGCCAAATTCAGCCTAGCCTAGTTGCCAATAAAACACCTTACTTACTAATTGACGAGCCCACCTCTAGCTTAGATATTTTTCATCAATACGATGTAATGGCTCAAGCTAAAAGTATTGCTAGCCAAGGCGCAGGAGTAGTTGCCGTGATCCACGATCTATCGCTTGCTGCCAGTTTTGCAGATCGAATTTACATGCTTAATAATGGCGAGGTAGCAGCATGTGGTACACCAAAAGAAGTGCTTACCCCTGCGCTACTTAAACGGGTATATAATATTAACGCCAGGCTTGAAAATAACACCAGCGAGGCTATGCCACACATTCAAATGTGTTACTAAAATACTTAACTAATATCAGCGTTTATTCAGCTTTAAAAATCAATAAGACTTAAACGCACCGCTATTGCGTATCGGCTTTGCAGTTGCACTAAAAAATAGATAAGCTGCATGCACTTATCTATTTTATTTAGCTTTGGAGTGTGTTTTGCTAAATAAGTATGCTGTATCGTCTATTGCTTTTTTAATCGGGTGTTTAATGCCATTACAATCTTCTATAGCTCAACCTGCGCTTACGCTTGAACAACAACTTGGCCAAAAGCTATTACTCGACTTTCGCTATTTTTGTCACCAAGGTGCAAGCAAACAGTGCCGAACGCCAATGACTCAATTACCCAATGAACTGGCAAACGCCATTAGTAAATACAATATTGGCGGGGTGATTTTATTTTCTGAAAATACCCAATCTATTGAACAAATAATTACCCTTAACCAACAATTACAACATGCTGCAAGTAAATCGAGTTCAGCATTACCTTTGTTTATTTCGGTTGATCAAGAAGGCGGCCGTGTTGCACGCCTACCGCGCGATGTAGCAACCTCGTTTACCGGTAATATGTCGATTGGTGCTACTTTTGAAAAACACGACAATTATTTTGCCGCGCAAACCTCTAAAGTAATGGCCACCGAGCTAAGTGCTTTGGGTATTAACGTTAATTATGCGCCTTCAATCGACGTAAATATGAACCCAGATAACCCCGTTATTAATGTACGCTCGTTTGGCGAGGATCCTAAGCGCGTTGCAACTTTAGGTGCAGCTCAAGTTGCTGGATTTGAAAATAACGGCATTATTAGTTCGCTTAAACATTTTCCGGGCCACGGCGACACTAACGTAGATAGCCATACGGGCTTACCTAGAGTTAACCATTCAAAAGAGGTTATTTACCAACAAGACCTAGCCCCTTTTAAACAGATTATTGCCACGCAAAGCCCTGGCATGATCATGACCGCACATATTCAGTACCCTGCGCTTGATAGCAGTACCTTTACCAGTGTAGATGGTAAAAGCATGATTAAGCCCGCAACTATGTCGCGTAAAATAATTACTGATATTTTACGCCATGAGCTTAATTATAATGGCGTAGTAGTAACCGATGCACTTGATATGGCAGGTATTAGTCACTTTTTCAATCCTACTCAAGCGGTTATAAATACCTTTGCTGCAGGGGTCGATATTGCCTTAATGCCAATAGAAATTCGCAGCATAGATGACTTAACCAAACTTGATCAGCTCATTACAGATTTAGTTACAGCGGTTAAAACTAAGCAACTTAATCAGCAAGAAATAACTGAGTCGGCGCAGCGTATTACAGCGCTTAAAAGTAAGTTTAAACTTAACACCAGTTTTAACGCCATTAATGCGCTAGTTAACGCCAAGCATGTTATTGGTAGTAAAGCGCATCGCAATATTGAAGCTCAACTTGCGGTAGAGGCTATTACACAAGTTAAAAACACTCACAATACACTGCCACTTACACTTAAAGCCGGGCAACATATACATATTATAATGCCCGACACCCGCAAATGTATGGCACTACAACAAGCCCTGCAAAGCATTAGTAAACATACGCTTAACTATACTTGTAGCAGCTTGCAAGGCTTTGATCCGCAACAAGCGCACACAGACATTAATAAAGCCGATGTTGTTATAGCGGGCAATGCAACGCCAAATCAAAGTGCGGTAGAAATTGGCGGTATGGATGATTTAAAAAACGATCCTCAATTTGCACTTAGCAACGCACAGCAACCAAAAGCACTTGAGTCGTTATTAAAAGTGGCCAAAAAGCAAAATAAAAACACGGTATTTATTAGCCTAAGAGCGCCTTACGACATTGCTGAGTTTAGCGATTATGCGCATGCTGTACTTGCATCGTATGCCTATAATATTGATCACGATAAAAACGATATTGTAACAGGCCCCGCATTTACCGCTTTAGCACACGTACTGTTAGGAAAATTGCCAGCTAATGGCACTTTGCCTGTAACAATAAAAAAGTAAGGAGAACTTAAATGCTATTAAATTGCGATTTAGGTGAAAGCTTTGGTGCTTGGAAAATGGGCTTAGATGAAGAGGTTATGCCGCACATTAATATGGCTAACATCGCTTGTGGTTTTCATGCGGGTGATGCCGATGTAATGGCAAATACGCTCAAGCTGGCAAAGCAGCATAAGGTACAAATTGGCGCTCATCCTAGCTACCCAGATCAACAAGGTTTTGGCAGACGATCTATGGCACTTAGTGCAAGCGAGCTTACAAATTGTCTGCACTATCAAATTGCTGCGCTAGAAGGTATGGCCAAAGTACAAGGCTTAAGCCTTAGTTATGTTAAGCCCCATGGCGCACTTTATAACGATATGATGCTTAACGAGCAGCTTTTAACTAGCGTAATGAGCGCGGTAGCACACTACCCTAGCCCATTAAAATTAATGATTTTAGCAACGGCTGATGCTAAAAAGCATCAAAAAATGGCCGACACTTTAGGGTTAAAATTAATATTAGAAGCCTTTGCCGACAGACAATACACCGACGAAGGGCTTTTAGTGTCAAGGCAGTTAGCAGGTAGTGTGCATAACGAGCAAGCTTTAATTGAGCAAGTAAAGCAACTGTTAGCTGATGGCAGCGTAACTACGCGTTCAGGTAAAAAGTTAATTTTAGATGCCGATAGTTTATGCGTTCACGGCGATAACCCTGCCGGTATTGCACTCATTCAACAAATAAAATTATTGTGTAAACGGTAAAGCATTATTTAATATGTTCAGTTGTAAACCCCCTTTACAGCTGAACCGTTTTACAGATTCAGTCTACCCACGCAATTACTTCATCGCCCTAGCTATTATTTTTAAACTCTCTAACATATAACTATTATTATTAACAACCACAGGGATTTGAAATGAAAACATTTTTTGCGCTTAGTCTATTAATAAGCACAGGTAATCTTGCCTTTGCCAATAGCAGCACCCTACAGTTAGAAGATGTATTTACGCTTGAATACGCTAACCAGCTAGACATTACCAAAGACGGTAAAACAGTTTATTTTGTACGTAACAGAATGGATATAAAAACCGACCGTAAAATAGGTAATATTTGGACAGTAGATTATAAAACACGACAAATTCAACCGCTTACTTCTGGCGTACATATGGATCATTCGCCAAAGTTGTCGCCGGACGGCTCTCGTTTAGCGTTTATTTCAAACCGTGACGGTAGCAACCAAATTTACATGAAATGGCTTAAAACTGGCGCGGTTAGCAAAATAAGTAACCTTACAAGTACGCCAAAAGCGCTAAGCTGGAGCCCAGATGCTAAGCAACTCGCATTTAGTATGTTTGTTGCCACCACATCAAGCTCACCCATTAACTTACCTGGTAAACCTGAAGGCGCTACTTGGGCAGAGCCAGCTAAATATATTGACGACGTGTATTATCGTGCTGATGGTGCTGGTTACTCTAAAAAGGGCTTTGAGCAATTATTTATTATTGACGCAAATGGCGGCAATGCTAAACAACTTACCTTTGATGAATTTAATAACGGCGGCGAAGTTAGCTTTAGTAAAGATAAAAAAGCGTTATATTTTTCGGCTAATAGGCATAACAATTACTTGTTAAAGCCAACTAACAGCGAAGTATATAAACTTAATTTAATTACGCTTGAAGTAACCGCTGTAACCGATAGAAACGGCCCCGACCGCCAACCTCAAGTATCGCCTAATGGCCGCTACCTTGCGTATACCGGTTACGATGACAAACAAACTAATTACGAAAACACCCAATTGTATATTCGCGACCTACGTTCGGGTAAAACAACTAATTTAACTGCCGACTTAGACCGCAGCGTAGCTAAAATAAAATGGAGCGGTAACTCTAAAGGCATTTACTTTAGTTACGCTGATCAAGGGCAAACCACGTTAGCGTACCAACCTCGTAGCGGTTCACGTAAAGTTATTACCGAAAAAATTGGCAGCGTTTCCTTTGGTCGTCCTTATTCTGGTGGCGACTTTGATGTGAGCGAAGATGACGAAATTGTGTTTACCCTAGCCGACACGCAGCGCCCAGCCGATGTAGCGGCAATTAAACGTGGTAAAGCACAGCGCTTAACAAGTTTAAATGACAACTCGCTGGGGCATAAACAACTAGCCAAGGTAGAAGAGCTATGGCTTAAATCGAGTCACGATCAACTGCCAATTCAAGCTTGGGTAGCCTACCCGCCTGGTTTTGACAGTAATAAAAAGTACCCATTAATTCTTGAAATTCATGGTGGCCCGGTAGCCAATTACGGCCCGCACTTTAGCGCCGAGGTACAATTATATGCGGCTAAGGGGAACGTTGTATTGTATATGAACCCTCGCGGGAGTGATTCTTACGGCAAAGAGTTTGCACAAACTATTCATCATAATTACCCAAGTAACGATTATGACGACTTAATGACTGGAGTAGATGCTTTAATTGCCAAAGGTTTTATTGATGAGTCTAAATTGTTTGTTACCGGAGGCTCTGGTGGCGGCGTACTTACCGCGTGGATAGTTGGCCATACCGATCGTTTTGCCGCAGCCGTGGTTGCTAAACCTGTAATTAATTGGATCAGTTTTGTACTAACTGCCGACTTTTACCCGTTCTTTGCTGACTATTGGTTTCCGGGTAAGCCGTGGGATCATATAGAACATTATATGAAACGCTCGCCAATTAGTTATGTCGGCAATGTAAAAACACCCACTATGCTACTAACTGGTGAATCTGATTTCCGTACACCGATTTCAGAAACCGAACAGTTTTATCAAGCATTAAAGCTACAAGGTGTTGAAACCGCTATGGTACGTATTCCCGATGCATCACATGGTATTACTGCTCGTCCGTCTAATTTAATGGCTAAAGTTGCCTATATTCAATGGTGGTTTGATAAACACACTAAATAACCAAACATACCGCTTGGTATGTAAGTTAAAGCCACTTTTTTAAAGTGGCTTTTTTGCATTACCAATAAGTGTAAAGGGGGTTTACAGTAAGTAACCTAAACTCAGGTTAGGTATTTTTAATAGTAACGCAACGGCAAACCACAAACGCCGCGGCAAGTTAATTAACCTGAACTCTGGTTAAGAGATTTACTAACGTATTGAATCATATTTATATTTAATTTTATTCTCTCTAGCCAGAGGTTTTCAGTGAAAACAAGGCGAATTTACGCGTCAATAGCTGGCCTATTGCAAGTAAATTCAACGCAGTTAGCGCTGAAAATAGCTGCTTGAGATAAGTTTATTATCCGGAGATCAGGTTAATATAGCCAAAAAGTACTCACTACCCCTTTAGGGATATAGTCCACTTTAACTATATTCACCTACACGCTAACATCAGCAATATAGAGATAAAGCCATCTAAATGCTTACTAATACTTAAGCTATCTTAATGCCTAGCTTAAGTATCGGACTTAACTATTATTTGAGTTGGTAAAATTTCGGTTTATACAATTAAATACCCACTGAGTTGGTAAAAAACCGGTTTGAGCTAGTGTTTATAGGCCCTCAGTTAGTAAAAAAGTGTTTTGTGGATTGCTCAAGTTAGTAAAAAATCGGTTTATTATAAGGTGAGTGTTCACTCAAAAAGCTAAAATCAGTCACTTATGGCCTTTATTTACAGTTTATAAAGCCATAAAAGTGCTAAAAAGGTTAAATAATGGGCTTTACACTAAGCTTGGTTAAACTCTGATCCGTAATTATAGCCAGCTAGTTAAATACTGATCTGTTGTGGGTAGCTACTTAACTGAACTGGTTAAAAGGTTTACTAAAGTATTAAACTGTAATGATAATTTTATTTTCTTTAATCAGAGGTTTTTGAGGAGTGGGGAGGAAACAAGGCAGCTTTACGCGCCCATAGCTGGCCTATTGCAAACAAATTCAATGCAGTTAACGTCAAAAAGTGACTAAAGCTAGCTTTATTACCCACAGACAGGTTACTTAATTATACGCATAAAAAAAGGGCCTTTCGGCCCTTTACGTAACACTATCTAGTTGAATTAGAATTGGTTCATGGTGTTATCTTCACCACCGGCTTTAAGCGCATTATCACCAGAGAAGTACTCTTTGTGTGTATCGCCAATGTTAGAGCCTGCAAGGTCTTGGTGCTTAACAGACGCTTGTTCGCGACGAATCTCTTGACGCTGTACATCACGTACATAAGCCAGCATACCTAAGTCACCAAAGTAACCTTCTGACAAAATATCCGTACTTAATGCTGCTGTATGGTACGTTGGCAATGTGATTAGGTGATGGAAAATACCGGCTTCACGTGCACCATCACGTTGGAAGTTTTGTACTAGTAAATCGGCTGCTACTGCAAGCTCGGTAGCATCCATTTCTGGTGCCATAAGGCCTTTATTGTCACCCAAGCTTGGGTAAGCGCTAAGGTCACGGCCCGCTTCTTGCCATTCTTGATACACTTGCTCACGAAACTTAAGTGTCCAGTTAAACGACGGTGAGTTGTTATAAACAAGCTTAGCATCTGGCACTTGCTCTTTAACACGATTAACCAGCTCAGCAATTTGCTTAACATGTGGTTTTTCGGTTTCAATCCACAGTAAATCTGCACCCGACTGTAGGCTAGTTACACAATCTAGTACTACGCGGTCTTTTTCTGTGCCTTCGCGGAACTGGAATAAACCATTATCAAGGCGCGTTGGTTTGCAAAGTTGGCCATTAAGCTTCATTGCAGTGTCGCCTTCATTTAAATCTTCAACACCGTTAATTGGCGTAGTTTCTAAAAATGCATTGTACTGGCTAGCTAAGTCACCTGGAGTTTGTGAAACCGGTACTTTTTGCGTTAGGCTGGCGCCTAGTGAATCGGTACGCGCAACAATAATACCGTTATCAATGCCCAGTTCTAAAAATGCGTAACGTACTGCGTTAATTTTAGCTAAAAAGTCTTCGTGCGGTACGGTTACTTTACCTGCTTGGTGGCCACATTGCTTAGCGTCAGACACTTGGTTTTCGATTTGAATTGCACAAGCACCTGCTTCAATCATTTTTTTAGCGAGTAGGTAAGTTGCTTCTTCGTTACCAAAACCGGCATCAATATCAGCAATAATTGGCACTACGTGCGTTTCAAAGTTATCAATTTTATCTAGTACCGCTTGTACGTCGCCGCCATTTGCTTTAGCTGCATCTAGGTCATTAAATAAATGGTCTAGTTCACGTGCATCGGCTTGCTTTAAAAAGGTGTAAATTTCTTCAATTAGTGCCGGAACTGAGGTTTTTTCGTGCATACTTTGATCCGGAAGCGGACCAAACTCTGAACGAAGTGCCGCAACCATCCAGCCACTTAAGTATACATAACTACGCTTAGTTGTTTTTTGATGGCGCTTAATAGCCATCATCATTTGTTGCGCAGTAAATCCATGCCAACAACCTAAAGACTGAGTGTACTGGCTTGTATCTGCGTCGTATGCGGCCATGTCTTCACGCATAATGTCAGCAGTAAACTGTGCAATTTCTACCCCAGTACGAAAGCGATTTTGTAAACGCATACGTGTTGCATATTCAGGGTTAATGGTTTTCCATGCACTACCTTGTTTTTTACAAAGTGTTGCTAATGTATCTGTTTCGCTTTTATATGTAGTCATAATTAAAATCCTTTGAACGGGGTAAATTATTATAGTGTTATGAGAGTGACTGCTTTAGTTGCTCTGCAGCGCTTAATTAAACATTAGGCTTATTTTTCAGATTTAGTAAATTTATAGTTGTTATTGCGGCTATACATATCATGAATGAGCAAAATGCACTCAACCCCTCTTTTTTACGTTATGGTTACACTACGCACACTAAAATTTACAATATCGCGACCGTTTAAGGATTATTAAAATGCCCCATACTCTCACTCACTCAGGACTCAGCGTAGACAACCAACTAGCTGATTTTGTTAAAAACCAGCTATTACCTGGTACACATTTAAATGAGCAGCAATTTTGGCAGCGCTTTGCGCATATTGTACAAACATTAACGCCAGTAAATAGAGCTCTACTTGCTAAACGCGAACAGCTACAACAGCAAATTGATGAGTATCATCTGGCTAATAAAAGCTGGGATAAAGCCCAGTACCAGACGTTTTTAACCGACATAGGTTACCTTGTAAACGAACCTGAAAATTTTAGTATTGAAACAAAGAATGTTGAGCCCGAAATAGCACAAACAGCGGGACCACAGCTAGTAGTGCCGGTAAGCAATGCACGCTTTGCACTTAATGCTGCAAACGCACGTTGGGGTTCGTTATACGATGCCCTATACGGCACTGATGTACTAAGCGAAGAAGATGGTGCCGAAAAAGGCCGTACTTATAACTCAGTTCGTGGCTTTAAAGTAATGGCATACGCGAGACAGTTTTTAGATAAAGCCTTGCCACTAGAAAACGGCTCGCATATAGAGAGCACTAATTATTCTGTTGTTGACGGTGCGCTGTCAATTACTCTACGCGACAGCTCACAAACCAAACTAAAAAAGCCTGAACAATTAGTGGGTTACCAAGGTGAAGCACAAAATCCTAGCGTTATTTTGCTCAAAAATAATGGCCTACACCTTGAGCTACATATAGATCACCATCACCCAATAGGCCAAGCAGATAAAGCTGGCTTAAAAGATGTAGTACTTGAAGCTGCACTTACCGCTATTATGGACTGCGAGGATTCTATAGCTGCGGTTGATGCAGAGGATAAAGTACAAGTTTATAAAAACTGGTTAGGTTTAATGCAAGGCAACTTAGTTGAATCGTTTAAAAAAGGCGATAACACAGTTGAACGTACCCTGCAAAGCGATCGCCAATATACGGCGCTAAATGGTGAAACCCTAAGCTTAAAAGGCCGCAGCATGATGTTTGTGCGCAATGTAGGCCACCTAATGACCAATCCAGCAATTACCGACGTAAGCGGTAACGATGTGTTTGAAGGCATTATGGATGCCATGTTTACTGCAACAGCGGCGCTGCATGATTTAAATTCTAGCAGTGCGCTTAAAAACTCCAGTGCGCAAAGTATAAATATTGTAAAACCTAAAATGCATGGTCCTGAAGAAGTGGCATTAACTAACACGCTATTTAACATGGTTGAAGAAGCACTTGGCTTAGAAAAAAACACCATTAAAATGGGCATTATGGATGAAGAGCGCCGTACTTCAGCTAACCTAAAAGCCTGTATTCATGCAGCAAAAGAGCGTGTAGTATTTATTAATACCGGATTTTTAGATAGAACAGGTGATGAAATTCATACCTCAATGCACGCCGGTGTGGTACTGCCTAAAGCCGCTATTAAATTAGAGCCGTGGATCAGCGCCTACGAAGATCGCAACGTAGACATTGGTTTGGCTTGTGGCTTAAGCCATAAAGCACAAATAGGTAAAGGTATGTGGGCTATGCCCGATAAAATGGCATTAATGATGGAGCAAAAAATAGCTCATCCTAAATCAGGTGCTAATACCGCGTGGGTGCCCTCCCCCACTGCAGCAACTCTGCATGCCATGCATTATCATGATGTAGATGTATTTAGCGAGCAGCAAAGCATTGCTAAGCGTGCTATTGCCAGCCTAGATGAGCTACTTACCCCGCCATTAATGGACGAGCCTGAGCTACTTAGCAAAGAAGATATTAAAACCGAGCTTGAAAACAACGCCCAAGGTATTTTAGGTTATGTAGTACGCTGGATTGACCAAGGGATTGGCTGCTCTAAAGTGCCCGACATAAACCACATTGGCCTTATGGAAGACAGAGCAACACTGCGTATTTCAAGCCAACATATGGCTAACTGGCTGCATCATGGTATTTGCAGCGAGCAACAAATTAGATCAACCATGGCCAAAATGGCAAAAGTGGTAGACGGCCAAAATGAACACGACAGTGCTTATAAGCCTATGGCAATTAGTGAGCAATCACTTGCTAATAATATTGCCTACCAAGCTGCACTAGCCTTAGTGTTAGAAGGAGCTAAGCAACCAAGTGGCTACACTGAGCCTTTATTGCACAGCTACCGCTTAAAATATAAAGCGCAGCAAGGTACTTAACACTTAACTTCAAGTAATAAAACACCCTAGTTAGCATACAAAAACCAGCCAAAGTGCTGGTTTTTATTTATTTGCCAAAAATACCAGCCAATATTAATAACTAAGGTGAATGGCTAACATTCATCTTAGTAGCCGTTATTAGTTTTTAACCACAAAAAAGCGCGTTTTGCTTACACAAAACACGCTTTTTCTAAAATTATTACCGCTTTAATATACAGCTTTAATTAGTTTTTGATGATTGCGTTGTGATAAATATTTTGTACGTCATCACAATCCTCAAGCATAGTGATGAACTTATCAAAGTTAGCAATTACTTCTTCATCTGTAATTTCAATATGCACTTGCGGGACAAAAGTAATTTCGTCTACTTCAAAATTAATGCCTTCAAACGCCTCTTCAAGGGCTGTTTTAGCTTTAAAGTATTCTGTATGTGGGGCAAACACCGATACTTTACCGTCTTCTACTTCAACATCGGTTACATCAACGTCAGCCATCATTAGTGCTTCTAACACAACTTCGTCGTCATCGCCTGAAAAACCAAGCACAGCAAAATGATCAAACATATGCGCTACACAACCCGGTGTACCAATTTTTGAATCTGTTTTAGTAAAAGGCAAACGTACATCTTTAATAGTACGATTTGGGTTATCGGTTAAACAGTCAACAATAACCATACAATTTCCAGGGCCATAACCTTCGTAACGTGCAGTTGAGTAATCCTCCCCTGCTCCACCGGCGGCTTTTTCAATTGCTTTTTCGATAACATGCGCAGGCACTTGATCTTTTTTTGCCTTTTCGATTAAGCGGCGCAAAGTTTGGTTTACATCTGGGTCAGGTTCGCCGTTTTTAGCTGCAACGTAAATTTCTTTGCCGTATTTTGAATTTACTTTAGTTTTTGCGTTAGCCGTTTTAGCCATCGAACTTTTACGAACTTCAAATGCTCTGCCCATCATGTACCTCTAATGAATACGTTAAACTTGTCGACATTTTACCAATTCAAAACGTATTGGGCTAGCACCACGTTAATATATAACGTTTATAACACCACACTAATTACATAAAAAAATAAACAAAGCGCTATTTAACATAACACAACTTTTTGTGCGTAATTGTCAATTAAAGTAACTAACTGCGTAAAATCATGTAATACATAATCGGCCTGGCTAGCATAACTAGGAGTAACATCGGGGGCGTATAAACATGCACGCATATTGGCATTATGCGCTGCCTGAATATCATATAAAAAATCGCCCACATACAATAAATTACTTGGGCTCATATTCCACAAGGTAGCAATATTATTTAATGCACTCGGATCGGGTTTTGCTGGCGCGTCACTTCGGGTAAGTACTATTTCTATTGGCAGTGGATTATTTTGTAACTTAATAGCGGCCGCTTTGTCAAAATTGCGTGTAACTATCGCCATTGGAATGTTTTTAGCTTTAAGGGCATTTACAGCCTCACTCACACCGGGTAACATTTTGGCATGTTGAGCGTCGAGTAACTCATGCTGATGTACAATATTCATTGCCTCTTCGCGCATATATGCTGAAGGCAATTGGGCAATATAATCGAGTAAGTCTTGCTCACACGGGCACCCTATTTGCGCTTTAATTAATGAAAAATCTAATTCTGATGACACTAAAGTGCCATCTAAATCAAAAATCACACCTTTAATCGCTTCAATCTGCATTTATATATCCTTCCTTGTATTTAATACCCATTGAATTAAACCCTATATAAAAATAACTTCATCGTTTATAAAACTAAATCACTGATGAATAACAAAATTTATATACCTAACCTGACCTCTGGTTAAGAGATTTACTAACATACTAAATCATAGTTATATTTAAATTTATTTTCTCTAGCCAGAGATTTTCAGTGAAAATAAGGCGAATTTACGCGTCAATAGCTGGCCTATTGCAAGTAAATTCAACGCAGTTAGCGCTGAAAGTAGCTGCTTGAGATAGATTTATTATCCAAAGTTCAGGTTACCTAGCTTGCTAAAAAGCACACTAATATACAAGGTATATTAACGTAATTTAGTATTAAGTCGATCAGAAAAACGGGAATGAAAATAACAAAAACGCGCACAGTGACTGTGCGCGTAGTTTGTAGGATTATTGTTGCTCAAACCTTGCTTCAAGCCAAGTATCGTCTTGAGTAAAGTTTAAGGTTTTTATTTTTCCTTGTCCTTCAACGTTAACCATATTAACTTGCGAAGGCCATAAGTCGCGCAGTGCACCGTTACTCATTTTAATTCCTGCAATTTTTACCGGAATTGGCGCTTCTTGGTAAACCCAAAAAAACTTGCCATCAACTTGTGCTCCTACAAAGTTAAGCGGCAGTGGTTCACCGTTTAACGTTTGTAGCGCAACATGCGACTCTACATACTTAGCAAAGCGTTGTTGATCTATTTTATTGCTAATAATATCAACCTTACCTTTAAATAAGTGCGCCACAGCATGCTCAGTATCGTGCAAATAAAAACGATGCATTAGCTCAATATTATTAGTACGTTTATTAAAAAGCACAGTAGTAACAGACGACTTTAATTGATGCGCCATGCTAGGCGCAGCAATTAATAAACCAACAATAATTAGCAATATGCGCATTATTGTTGCTCCTCACTGCTGTTATTTTCGTCGCCTTTAGGTTCGTCTTTTTTAAGCTCGGTTTTAATATCTTGCATAATATCGCGGCTTACTTTTGCTTTGCTCTTTTCTTTTTTAAATACTTCTATGCGTGATGGAATAATACGACGTGGGTAGTTATTATTTTCAATATCTACGTCAGCCGTTTCCCAGCGCGGATCGATAGTAACCGACACCAGCGATTTATTTTTGTCAGTCACTATTAATTTTTGCACATTTTTATAATTACGACGCCAAATTTCGGCCGCAATATAACGCTCTTCTTTGCTGCCATCTTCAAAAGTCAGCTCTAATAAAATAGGCATTACTAAGCCGCCTACGTTAGAAAACTCCATTACGTAGTAGTTTTGGTCTTCTTTTATTGCACGCTCAAGCGTTTTACGCTCCCACGGCTCTAAGCCCTTTAAAAACTTGTTGTACGCGTTGCGTTCTTTATTAGTAACGGTAAAACGGTCGTTTTCGTCATAAAAGTCGGTAACATCGGGATTTTCTTCTACCCAGGTTTTTTTACCTTGTGCGCGGTTACGCTCTACAAACAGCGAAGTTGGCTTATTTGCTTCAATATCGCGCAATCGACTAAAATCAATATCAGGGTTTTTAGTGTCTAAACGCAGTTGATATACCTTATCTAAAGCAATATCTACGTGATCTGTGGTAAAAAACCAACCACGCCAAAACCAATCTAAATCAACACCCGAAGCTTCTTCCATAGTACGAAAAAAATCAGCAGGGGTAGGGCGCTTATACTTCCAGCGCTGAGCGTATTCTTTAAACGCAAAATCAAACAGCTCTCGGCCTAAAATAACTTCACGTAAAATATTAAGTGCTGCAGCGGGTTTAGTGTACGCGTTAGGGCCTAAACGCAATACGCTGTCTGACTGGGTCATTATAGGCACTTGAATTTCTGACTTCATATACGCCACTATATCGCGCGGCTCAACGCCCCATGGAATGCTCGGATCCCACTCTCGCCCTGCAACACCGTCTAAAAAGCTATTTAAACCTTCATCCATCCAAGTCCATTGGCGCTCATCTGAGTTTACTATCATCGGAAAGTAAATATGACCCACTTCATGGATCACTACACCGAGTAAAAATCGTTTTTCTGCTTGAGAGTAAGTACGAGTTCCATCATCTTGCAGCTTAGTGCGCGGGCCATTAAAGGTGATCATTGGGTATTCCATACCACCAACAGGGCCATTTACTGACTGCGCGGTTGGGTATGGGTAATCAAATGAATACTTTGAATACACTTCCATAGTGTGAATAACAGCTTCGGTTGAATATTTTTTCCATAAATCGCCCCCTTCTTTAGGGTAAAACGACATAGCCATAACCAATGGCTGCTCATCACCGCCTTGCTGATAGCCTTTAGCATCCCACATAAATTTGCGTGACGACGCCCAAGCAAAGTCGCGTACGTTATTAGCTTTAAAGTGCCACGTTTTAGTTTTATCTGTACTGGATTTTTCGTTATCGAGCGCTTCTTCTTCACTAACAATAAACACAGGGCGTTTAGCATTTTCGGCTTGCTTTAAACGTTTGCGTTGCTTGCTCGTTAATACGCTACTTGCGTTATTAAGCTTACCCGTTGCCGACACGATATGGTCCGCAGGTACGGTAATTTCAACATCGTAATCACCAAACTCTAAGGTAAATTCGCCGCCACCTAAAAATGTTTTATTAGTCCAAGCTTCGTAATCAGTATAAGCAGCTAAACGCGGAAACCACTGCGCCACTAAAAATATATCGTTACCATCTTTTTCAAAGTGCTCATAGCCCGAGCGTGCGCCTACTGCATCTTCTTCAACTAAGTTAAACGCAAAGTTCATGCTAAATTCGGCTTCTTTACCTGGCTTTAACGGCTTATTTAGGTCAATGCGCATTAAGGTATCAACTACGGTTACACGTAATTCGTTGCCATTGTCATCTTTTACATTGCTAATTGTATATCCAAGCTCGTTGTCGCTCATAAATTGTTGGCGACGTAGGTCGCCTAAACTTAACTTGGCGGGTTTATCGGCTGGTAAACTTGTTAAAGTACTTTTAAACGTTTGCGTAGTTTCTGCAATTGAATCATTTTTAAAAACGTTTTGATCTAACTGTAACCATAAGTACTTTAATGTGTGTGGTGAATTGTTTTTATATTCTATTTTTTGGCTACCGCTTATACGGCGCTTTTTTTCGTCTAATTGTACGTCAATATCGTAATTAACGCGTTGCTGCCAATAATTTTCGCCAGGTTCTCCGGCAGCACTTCTATAAACATTTGGTGTTGGCAATGCTTCGTCTAGTTGACGAAACTTATCGATATAGCTGCCTTTGGTTTGCTCAATAGCAGACGCTAAAACAGTGCTCGACATTGCTATTGGCAATATAACCGCACTTAGCGTATAAATTATTTTTTTCATTATTAAACCTGTTAGATTTTAGTGTGCGCACTTTGACAAAATTATCGTTTTTCTTCAATAAAATAACGATAAAGTGCGACTTTTTCAGGCTAGTTTTCACTATTTTTTTACAATTAAAGCGCATTATTCTTTTAGATAAAATTAATTAAACGTGAATTAAAATAATAAAACTGTAAAGGGGCTTTACAGTTTGTCGTTTTAAATAAAAATAATTGCCAAATATCAGCTAAAAATAACGGCTTACAGCTACTAAATCTCCCTCTGTATTTTGGCTTCAAAGGTAGCCAAATGTAATTATTTAGCAAAAAAGTTAATCCCTTTGTATGAGAAACCGCCAATAGTGAAGTTTAAGGTTGATCTTTGTATCCATTTGTACTTAGAATCGCCCACTTTTTTCATTTGAGGGTAATTTAATATAATTATTTTCAAATATGTTTATTAATATTTTAGTGTTGAAAAGTGTGGTGGTGTATGGATTTTTATGTTCTAAAAAAGCAGCAAAAACTAATTGCTATTCCAGCAGACGCGCAAAACTGTAAGCAGTATTTAAACTCAGGTTATTTGTATATTGACAAAGTGGCCGCTTGTAACGAAAAAAATGCATTGAAAGCGTTACAAGCTAAAAAAGCCAAAGCAATTAAACTGCCGTTATTTATGGCACTTTTAGCCTTGCCTCTTATTTATGTTGGTTGGTTTAGCTTAGGAGCTAGCTAAAGCCCATTCACCCTAGCAAGATGAGCCTATAAGGTTGCATCTTTAACTGCCTTGGGTATATTGGCGCTCTTACGATTTTTTAAGAGCGCTACATGAAAGTTCTGCACACTTCTGATTGGCACCTTGGCCAACAATTTTATGAATATGACCGTCGTCATGAACACCTTGCTTTTTTCACTTGGCTGTTAGCCACTCTCGTTGAGCAACAAATAGATTTACTGCTCGTTGCTGGCGATATTTATCATACTGCAACCCCCAGTGCTAGCGCCGAGAATCAACTCTATCAATTTATTAAAGATGCCAAAAAGCAGTGCCCTAATTTACATGTAGTAATTATTGCTGGGAACCACGACTCTGCAAATCGTATTTTAGCCGCGCAACCGTTACTCGCTCAATTTGATACCCATGTTGTAGGGCGTTTTGAGGCAACAGCAGCGGCTGATACCGTAATCACTATTAACACTAACAAAAAATGCGCTGTAATCGTTGCCATGCCATTTTTGCGCGCAAGCGATGTAACTACACTCAGCCAAACCAAAAGCGGCCCTAGCTATGCCCAAGGCGTTAAAAAGGCATATGAACTTGCCCTTGAGCATGCAGCTACTTTACAAAGTGAAAATACCCCGTTAATTGTTATGGGGCACCTTCATGCTAAAGGCGGCGATATATCGAGTGACTCTGAGCGCAACTTAGTAATAGGCGGCGAAGAAGCCATATCTGCCAACGTATTTGGTAAACAAGCACACTACGTTGCGCTGGGGCATTTACATAAAGCGCAGCAAGTTGCTAAAAATGAATGCATTAGATACAGCGGTACGCCAATTCCTATGTCGTTTTCAGAGCGAAATTACAGCCACCAAGTAAATGTAGTTGAATTTAATAGCGATGAAAAACAGCAAATTAGTGTAACTGTAAACCCCCTTTACATTCCTCGTTTAGCCGATGTAATAGTTTTACCAAAAGGGGAGTGCGTACCATTAGCTGAGCTATGCGAGGAAATTAAAGCCCTCGACACCACAGCCAATACAATAGCACCCTATTTACGGGTAAAACTTAAATCTAGCGATACCGACACCACCTTCAGAGAACAAATAGAACAAGCTCTTGAGGGTAAACATATTCGTTTTTGTGGCATAGAGCGCGTGCGTGAACAAGCAGCTAACAATGAAGGCGGCGCAGTATTTGAAGATTTAACTGAAGTTGAAATGCTCAACCCACTTAATTTATTAGAACAAGCATTTGCAAACGACAAAGATATGCACGGTGAAAGCGTACCCGACGCACTAAAAAATCTATTAAACGATGTTATTAACGAACTAGAGGAGCAACAGCAACTATGAAAATAACCGCAGTGCGTATTCATAACTTAGCTTCTATTGTTGATGCCGAAATAGACTTTTTAGCAGCCCCGCTAAAAGACGCCGGATTATTTGCAATTACCGGCGATACCGGCGCAGGTAAAAGCACTATTTTAGATGCTATTTGCTTAGCTTTATATGCTAAAACCGCAAGGTTAGGTGGCGATAGAGGCAATAAGGTAGAGTTTCAAGGCGACAGCATTAGGCTTAATGACGCACGTAACTTACTTAGACGAGGAACGTCTAATGGCTATGCTGAAGTTGACTTTGTAGGGCAAGACAAAGAAAGTTACCGAGCGTGTTGGAGCGTTAATCGCTCGCGAGGCAAAAGCGACGGCAATTTACAAGCAGCACAGCATACGCTTCATTTATTACCTGATGATACGTTAATTTCATCAGATAAAAGTAAAACAGTAAAACAAATAGAAGCCAAAATAGGGTTAACCTTTGATCAGTTTTCGCGCGCGGTGTTATTAGCGCAACACGAATTTGCCGCGTTTTTAAAAGCCACCGGCGATGAGCGCGCACAGCTTTTAGAATGCTTAACCGGTACCGATAAATTTAGCCGTATTGGTGTACGTATTTTTGAGCGTAATAAAGAACTAAAAGAAAAGTTTGAATTACTCCAAGCGAGTTTAGCAAGTTACACATTACTAAGTGAGGATGAATTAGCCGCTAAACAAACTTCGCTTAATGAATTAAAACTGCAAATTGAACACACTAAAAAAACCTTAACAACTACAGAGCAAAATTTAAATTGGTATAAACAAGCCAATACGCTTGAGCAAGCACTTAAACAAGCACAGCAAAACCAGCAACAAGCGCAAAACGAGCTTAATGCTATTGCTCAGCAAAGTGAGCAAGCTAAACAAGCACAAAGCGCACTTGAAATTAAAGATAACCGCAGTCGCTTTAAAAGTTTAACAGCTCAAAATATTGAGTTAAGTACGAAAGTAAGTGACTTAAAAAGTATAGATCACACTGCAATAATTACTGCGCATACTAATACGCTTAGTAAGCACCAAGAGATATTACAAACAGCTAAAGAACAAAAACAAACTGCTGAGCCTATTATTGCTAAAGCGCGCGAGCTCGACAGTCAATTAGCTATTCAAGCACAAACCATTGCAAGCCTTACCCAGCAAAGCGAAAAAGAGCAATTACAATTAAACGATTTGCAGCAGCAATTTAAGCAAAGCCAATCTGTGCTTGATGAAGCTACAAAATTAAGTGCCCAGCATCAACAGTGGTTAACTACGCACACACAATTAAAACCTTTAGCCAATGATTGGAATTACTATCAGCACAGTTTTAATCAGTTTTTAAACGCAACTGAGCAATTTAAAACAACGGCACATCAAAACCAAAAATTAGTGGCTGAGCAGGCTAAGCAAGCGACGCTTTTAACCACGCAAAATGCAAAGGTTGAGTCACAAGAACAGCTACTTGCTAGTGAGCAAAAAAATCTTAACCAATTAAATGAGCAGCAACGCCAATTTAATATTGAACAGTGCGATGCAAAACTTAAAAATATTGATTACTTAAAAGATCAACGCGAGCGCTATAAACAGTTTAATCATGAACTAAAATACAGCACACAACAGCAAACACGCGTTGCAGAAAAACTTATCCAAAGTGAGCAAGCGCAAAACGCATTATTACAAAATTTGGCTTCGTGCGAGCAAACGCTTAAGCACAACGAATACACGCTTAGCCAAGCACGCCTTCGCGCCAGTGAAAATGTAGAACACTTACGTACACAACTTGCTCCTAACGAGCCATGTTTAGTGTGCGGTGCAACTGAGCACCCATATGCAAGCACTCAAAACCAGCAATTAAATAACTTAATAGCCGATTTTGAAACAGCGTATAACAATGCAAAACAGCAACGCGATAGCGCCCAAACCCAGCTGCATCAGCACCAAACACAACATGCTGTGTTAGTGGCCGAGCAAACGCAACATGGCCAAGCAATACAAATTGCACAGGCTAAGCAGCTAGAAATTAAAACGACCATGCAAGACGCTCGCACCGAGCTTAACGAGTTAACAACCGAGAAGCTTGATGAAACCTACAAGCAACTCAGCGAGCAAAAAGCCCAGTATTTTGCAGTACAAACACAGCTGCGTACCTTACAAGAAAAAGTAAATCAGCAGCTTAATGCTTTAAAAACCGAGCAACACGCGCAGCAGCAATTACAAAACCAGCATGTTGAGTTAACTAATCAGTTAAACCAATTAAGCAGTAAACATAACGAGCTAAGCGTACAAATAAACGAGCTAAGCGCAGCGCTTAACGCGCAATTTGAACACAGCGATTTTTGGCAGCAGCTGCAAAGTGAATCGCTTACCCTACGCGATTTAAACAAACAGGTTAAGCAATACCAGCAAACACTAACGCAGCTTGAGCAAAGCCAAAAACAGCTCGACAGTGCAAACCAGCAACTACAGCAATTAACGCCATTAATGACTAAAAGTGAGCACGCACTTAAAGCATTAAATGACGATTTAGCCAAAGCGCAGCAACAGCAAAATATTACGCAAAGCCAGCGATTAGCTTTATTTAATAATGAGCAAATAAGCGCAAGCGACTATCAAGCCAAACTAGCCATGCAGCTTGAGCAATGCCAAACACAGCTAAATGCCAGCCAACAAGCGCACGATAACGCAATTAAACAGCGCGACGAGCATGCCATAACACTTAAAAATGTTGAGCAACGCTTGCAAGAGCACGCCCAGGAGCTAACCTGCCTTGAGGCACGTTACTTAGAGTGGTTTACTGACTTTAAAGCGCAACATAGCGATGCAACACACGAACAGGTCACTATTTTACTAACCTTAAGTAGCGAGCAAATTAAAGCGCACTTAAAACAGTTTGAACAAGTATCACAAACGCTAACCGATACAAATGCAGCACTTAAACAGCAACAAAAATCGTACACTGAGCATCAAAATACTGACAAGCCTTCAAAAAACCACGATGAGTTAACTGAGCAGCTAAATGTATTAAATACCCAGCAAACAGAGCTACAAAATAGCTTGCTCGCCACTAATACCGCTATTGAGCAGCACAACCAAAATGCTAAAACGCTCAAAGGCAAACAAGCTGAGTTAACTACGCTTAAAACGCAAGTTGATCAGTGGCATTTACTTAATAAAGTATTAGGCGATGCAACCGGTAAAACCATGCGTAATTTAGCGCAAACGCAAACTTTAAAAATACTGCTGCACTATGCAAATAGTCATTTAAAAACCCTTAATAAACGCTATGAATTAACCGCTATTGAGCACTCTTTAGATATTGCTATTATTGACCGCGACATGGCCGATGAGCAACGCTCTGTAAATACGCTCTCTGGTGGTGAATCATTTTTAGTCTCTTTGGCGCTGGCTTTAGGGCTTGCTTCATTGTCGTCAAACAAAGTACAAATCAATTCTTTGTTTATTGACGAAGGGTTTGGTACGTTAGACAGCGAAACGCTCAGTGTTGCAATGGATGCACTTGATTCATTACAAGCACAAGGGCGAAAAGTAGGTGTTATATCGCATGTAAGCGAAATGAGTGAGCGCGTAGCAACACAAGTCCATGTGGCTAAAAAGCCGGGCGGTTATTCTAGCGTAGAAATTGTGTGATATTAATTTATATTGATAACACCCATTGTATTTATGATCCCCAAAAAACTTGGGGTCTATAAAGGAAGTAATAATGCCAACATTTACAGATGATCAAGCAACACAATACGATAGCCGCATTACGCGACTAGTACCAGGCTACGAGTTATTGCATCAACTAACTAATGCGCAACTGCAAGCCACATTAAAAGATAACGCACATATTTTAGTGGTAGGGGCGGGGACTGGCAAAGAGGTAATTGAATTAGCTAGCATTAATCCAACATGGAAGTTTACCGCACAAGATACCTCAAACGACATGCTTAGTGTTGCTAGCGATAAGTTTGCTGAGCAAGGAATAAGCGATAGAGTAACTGTACATTGCGGGCCTTTAGAAAAACTTAAAACTAAAGCCGATGCAGCCTTATGCTTATTAGTGCTACAGTTTGTAGAAGATAATGGCGATAAAAAGCAAGTTCTTAAAAACATTAAAGCAAGTCTGAACAAAGATGCTGCGCTGTATATTGCTGATTTAATGCGCCCAGAAACCTTATTTGAGCGTGATGCCCAGCTTTTAACTTGTGCAAAACTAGGCTTAGGTGAGGCTGGACAAACTCATATTCGTCATAGCCTAGAAAATGAATTTTATCCGTTAGATCGCATGCGTTTTAGCGAGCTACTGCATGAGTGTGGATTTAGCACTATTCCTAAATTGTACTTTAAAGCGCTAGGTTTTAGCGGCTATGTAATTTAGTAACTGCTTAACTTAGTAACTTAGTAACTACACCACTTAGTAGCTAAGCTTTAAATATTAAACAGCCCCGCCTAGCGCAGGGCTTTTTTAATGGGGTATATAATTAAAAATGCAGGTTTCGGGCTCGAACAATATCTTTCATCACAATGGTTGAGGTTAAACGTTGCACGCCTGGCAGCGCCGATAGTTTATCATCGTATAATTTTTGAAACGCGCCTAAATCTCTAGTCACCACATGTATTAAATAATCAGGTGTACCAAACAAACGCTGCGCATTAGTTATTTGTGGAATATCTTCAACTGCTAATTCAAGTTTAGCCAACGATGCTTTATCACCTTCTTTAATAGTAATAAAAACCAACGCAGAAAAATTAAGCCCTACTTTTTCTGGAGAGATCTCCGTCCTGTAGCCCACAATAGCTTTGGTTTTTTCTAATTCTTTAACTCGGCGGTGACATGGCGAAACACTAAGCCCCACGCGATCTGCAAGTTCTGAAAGAGTGAGTCGGCCATCAACTTGCAGCTCAGCAAGAATTTTCCGATCTATGCTATCCATATTCAATTATTTCCTAATAATGGCGTTTAATAAGGTAAAATATAGTATTTTTTCCCCATAAGAAAGCAATAAAATAAGCTCCCAATTATTTTAGGTTATTGTTGATGGATATTAATGTTATTTTTTCTTTTTGGCTGGTGTCAATATTGTTTGTACTTACCCCTGGTGCTGATTGGGCGTATACCATAAGCGCAGGAATTGCGGGAGATAAAATTATTCCGGCAGTTTCAGGGCTCTTGTTAGGCCACCTTATTGCCGCGCTGATTGTAGTGGTAGGTTTGGGTGCTATTTTAGCTTCACATGTGATGTTAATGAAATTTTTAACCTTATTTGGCGCACTGTATGTTGTTTGGATCGCGGTTTCGCTTTATAAAAACCCGCCAGTACCCGCAGTATATAATGGCGCTGCTAGTGAATTAGGCGAAACACCATTAAAGTGGATGAAAAAAGGCTTTATTATTAGCGGGTTAAATCCTAAAGTAATGCTGCTATTTTTAGCATTATTGCCACAATTTGTATTTCCGACCTTTTCATTTTCGATCACCGAGCAGCTGTTAGTATTAAGCGTAATTCATTTAATTGGCTGTGGCTTTGTATATTGGTTTATTGGTGTTAGCGCCCGAAAAATATTAAGCAATAACCCGGCACTTGCGATTAAATTTGGTCGACTTTCTGCCATTATATTATTTATTTTAGGCTCTTTAATGCTGTTTGATAGCGCACAAAAGCTACTAGTACACTTACAGTAATACACGCATAAAAAATAAAGCCTAAGCAGTACTTTAAACACCGCTTAGGCTTTTTTATTACTAATATTATCTTGCCCTCAAATATATTTAAAAACGTAGGTCGGTTAAGCGAAGCGCCACCCGACGGGCGAATATCAGCATTACTTCAGATCATTGTTATATCAACTTAAAATAGTTCTCACTTAACACTCAAAGCCAAAAAATTAAAATGACACCCACTCTAATTATTAATCCCTTCAGTCTTTATCTAAACAAACATTGCTAGGCTTAAAAGCATCCTTAATTTTTAAAATCCCTCTGCTTATTCAAACAAAAAATTAAAATGACACCCACTCTAATTATTAATCCCTTCAGTCTTTATCTAAACAAACATTGCTAGGCTTAAAA